>JACRNP010000016.1 GCA_016234845.1 Deltaproteobacteria bacterium
GGAACCACGCCGGCGAGGTGTCGTACGTGAAGGACATCTCGGAGGACGTGTTCCGCGACTACCTGCTGGAGGGGGAGAGCTCGATCCTCATGGTCAACCCCCTCTTCCACATCATGGCGAAGGGGTTCGCGCTCGCCGCGGCGTTCAACAAGGGGAACACGCTCGTCCTCATGCCGATCCCGGAGCCGGACGCGATCCTCGACGCGATCGGGAGGCACCGGGTCTCGTGGATGCTGGGCGTGCCGGCCCTCTACCGCATCCTGCTGGAGAACGACCGGATCTGCGAATACGACCTGTCCACCCTGCGGTACTGCTGGTGCGGCGGCGACGTTCTCCCGGCGGAGGTCCTGAAGAGCTGGGAGGCGCTGTGCGGCGTCCCCATCCACCAGGTGTACGGCTCGACCGAGGTGGGGCACGTGTCGTACAGCCCGCTCGGGAAGCGACCTTCCCCCAAGACCGTGGGGAAGCCGCTGCGGTCCCGCAAATGCGTCATCGTCGACCCGGAATCGGGGGAGCCGCTGCCGCGCGGCGAGGTCGGGGAGCTGGCGGTCACGTCCCGGTACACGCTGAAGAGCTACTGGAAGAAGCCCGAGGAGACGGAGCGCTCCTACTTCGCGATCGGCGACGAGATCTACTACCGGACGGGCGACTACATGCGGTTCGACGAGAGCGGCGAGATCGAGTTCGTGGAGCGCACCGCGGACGTCATCAAGTACAAGGGGTACCGGGTCTCCGCCTCGGAGATCGAGGCGGTGCTGCAGGACCACCCCAACGTCATCGGGGCGTGCGTCGTCGGGGTGCCGGACCCGGTCAGCGGGGAGCGGATCAAGGCGATCGTGGTGCTGAAGCAGGACGCCCGCGGCGTGGGGAGCGCGGACCTGGTGCGCTGGTGCCGGGACAGCCTTGCGCCGTACAAGGTGCCAAGCTACATTGAGTTCAGGGACATGCTCCCCAAGTCCAAGGTCGGGAAGCTCCTGCGGCGGGAGATCAGGGACGAGGAGAGAAGGAAAACCCGGTAGGGGGGAAGGAGAATCGCCATGGCCGATCCGGAAATTCGCCCGCTCCTCCCCGGCGACCTGGACCGGGTGTCCGACATCGAGAGCCGGATCGCCGGCCACCCGCGGAACGGGTTCCTCTCGAAGCGGTTCGCCGCGGCGGCCGCGGCGCCCGGCGGGTTCCTCTCCTGCGCCGCGACGGTCGGCGGCGGGCTCGTCGGGTACGCGTTCGCCCGCCTCCAGGAGGGGGAGTTCGGCGCGACGGGTCCGATGGCGGTGCTCGACGTGGTCGGCGTCGACCCCGACGCCCAGGGGAAGGGGATCGGCCGGGAGGTCGTCGGCGGGATCGAGCGGGGGATGAAGGAGCGCGGTATCGTGACCCTCCGGACCCAGGTCGCGTGGGGGAGCCACGGGATGATCCGGTTCTTCTCCTCCGCCGGCTTCCTGCTCGCCCCGTGCCGCATCGTCGAACGGGACACCTCCCCGATGGGCGAGGAGCTCCCGGCGGTCACCCGCGTGCGGATGGACGGGAAGTGGCGCGTCCACAGCGGCGCCGGCGGAAACGACTACGAGACGCTCGCGCGGGACCGGGTGCCGGTCCGCTCCCTCGGGGAGGGGGACCTGTCCGCCGTCGTCCGGATCGACCGCAAGTTCACGGGCCGCGACCGTTCCGCGTACTACGCCGCCAAATTCCGCGAGATGCTGACCGAATCCGGGATCCGCGTCTCCCTCGTGGCCGAAGGGGACGGCTCCGTCATCGGCTTCGTCATGGCGAGGGTCGATTACGGGGAGTTCGGGATGGTCGACCGGGCGGCGGTCATCGACACGATCGGGGTCCACCCCGCGTACGGGAGATCCGGCGTCGGGAACGCCCTCCTCTCCCAGCTGCTGCTTAACCTGTCCACCCTCCAGGTCGAAACCGTTCTGGTGCAGCTCTCCCCGGAGGATTTCGACCTGCACCGGTACCTGCACGCACGGGGCTTCGGGCCATCGCAGCGGCTGGTGCTCACGAAAACCGTCCGGTAGCACGGCCTGGCGGAGGACACTCTTTCCCGAAATCGCCCTTGAAATAAAGTTATTGACAGCATAATTGGTATTGTGGTACCTATTTGCATAAATCGCGCTTCCCATCACCATCGAACCATTTCCAGAGACCCGGAGGAGACATGGCCACGACCGACGAGATCATCGCCACGACCGCGCCGTCCCGCCTGATCGACCACAACCTGATCGACCGGGAGGTGGAGAGCCTGTGCGACGGGATGGTCCGCTACGAGAAGCGTCCGGCGAAACGCCGGGACGGCAGGCCGGCGGAAGGGCTGTACAACGCGTGGATCGTCCTCAACAACCCGAAGCAGTTCAACTCGTACACCACGGACATGGTGAAGGCGACGATCCTCGCGTTCCGGAGGGCGTCCGTCGACCGCGAGGTGAACGCCGTGGTGTTCACCGGCACGGGCGACCGGGCGTTCTGCACCGGCGGCAACACGAAGGAGTACGCGGAATATTACGCGGGGAACCCCCAGGAGTACCGCCAGTACATGCGGCTGTTCAACGACATGGTCTCGGCGATCCTGGGGTGCGACAAGCCGGTCGTCTGCCGCGTGAACGGGATGCGGATCGGCGGCGGCCAGGAGATCGGGATGGCGTGCGACTTCACCGTCGCCCAGGACCTGGCCAACTTCGGGCAGGCGGGCCCCAAGCACGGCTCCGCGGCCGTCGGCGGCGCGACCGATTTCCTCCCCGTGATGATCGGGTGCGAGCAGGCGATGGTGTCGGGAACGCTGTGCGAGCCGTTCTCCGCGCACAAGGCGGCCCGGCTCGGGATCGTCTCCGGGCTGGTCCCGGCGCTCAAGGTCGGCGGGAAGTTCGTCGCGAACCCGACGGTGGTCACCGACCGGATGTTCGACGAGTACGGCCGGATCGTGCACGGCGAGTTCAAGACCGGCGCCGAATTCAAGGAGGGGCAGGCCGCGATCAAGGCCGGGGAGGTCGACCTCTCCCTGCTCGACGGGATGGTCGAGGATCTCTGCGCCAAACTGATAGAGACGTTCCCCGAGTGCATGACCAAGAGCCTCGAGGAGCTCCGCAAGCCGAAGCTCGCGGCGTGGAACGCGAACAAGGAGGATTCCCGGGCGTGGCTGGCGCTCAACATGATGAACGAGGCCCGCGCCGGTTTCCGCGCCTTCAACGAGGGGACGAAGGAGACCGGGCGCGAGATCGACTTCGTCCGGCTCCGCCAGGGGCTGGCGAAGGGGATCCCCTGGTCCGAGGAGCTGGTCGAGAGCCTGATCCCCCGCGGGAAGAAGTAGGAGGAGCGCGGCGTCCATGAGCGGGAAAACCGTCTCCGAGATCGTTTCGTTCTGCCAGGGGATCTTCGAGGACCTGGATTTCACGAAGGCGCGGGAGTGGAAGGCCGCCGTGCCGGGGCGGAAGGTGATCGGCTACATGCCGGTCTACGTCCCCCGCGAGATCGTCCACGCGGCCGGCATGCTCCCGCTGGGGATCCTCGGTGGCGGCGCCGACATGGAGGTCATCCACGGCGACGCGTACTACCAGAGCTATATCTGCCGGATCCCCCGCTCCACCGTCGAGCTCGCGGTCACCGGCCGGCTCGACTTCGTCGACGGGATGATGTTCCCCTCCATCTGCGACGTGATCCGGAATTTGAGCGGCATCTGGCAGATCCTCTTCAAGGACAAGTACGTCCGCTACTTCGACGCGCCGCAGAACTTCCGGGACGACGTCGGCGGCGTCTTCTACGCGAACGAGCTGCGGGAGCTTATGGAGGGGCTGGGGAAACTCGCCGGCCGGGAGATCACCGACCTCGACCTGCGGAACTCGATCGCGGTCTACAACGAGAACCGCCGCCTCGTGAACCGGGTGTACGACTTCCGGGCCGCCGCGCCCTGGAAGGCGCCTTCCGCCGAGGTGTACCTCCTGATGCGGGCCGGGATGGTGCTTCCCCCGGAGGAGCACAACGCGCTGATGCGGGAGTACCTCGCCGCCGCGGAAGGAGAGGACCGCCCGATGCGGGACAACTGCCGGGTGATCCTGACCGGCACCTTCTGCGAGCAGCCGCCGCTGAACCTCATCAAGTCGCTCGAGATCTCGGGCTGCTACATCGTGGACGACGACCTGATGCTGGTCTCCCGCTGGCTCCTGGGGGACGTTCCGGCCGACGGCGACCCGATCGAAAACCTCGCGCGCGCGTTCCTCCACCGGTCCGCCCAGACGGCGGCGAAGTACGAGCCCGACATGGGGCGGAAAGGGAGCTACCTGATCGAGGCGATCCGGGCCCGGGGCGCCGACGGCGTGATCTTCGCCGCGCCCAGCTTCTGCGACCCCGCCCTGCTCGACCAGCCGATGATGATCTCCCGCCTCGAGGCGCTGAAAGTGCCCTACCTCACGATGCAGTACGCCGAGAACTCCGGGCAGATGCAGCCGATCCGGGAGCAGTCGGGGACGTTCGCCGATTCCATCAAGCTGTGGGGTGCGCAATGAGCCGGCAGGAAGTCGTGAAATCGTCGTCCCAGTTGATCCAGAAGGAGATGATCAGCCGCAACTACGACCGGATCACCGGCGGGCGGGCGAAGGTGTCCTCCACCTTCGTCCCGGGGAACCTGAACGAGCTGCTGATGTGCTTCGACATCGCCAACAACCTGCCGGAGATCAACGCCATCCAGAACGCGATGCGCAAGAAATCGGGCGACTTCATCATCGAGGCGGAGCGGTCCGGGCACTCCGAGGACGTCTGCACCTACGTGAAGGCGGACATCGGGATGATGACGAAGGGGAACATCGCCCCCAACGGGAAGCCGTTCCCCGACCCGGACGTGCTGCTGCTCTCCTACACCGGCTGCTTCACCTTCATGAAGTGGTTCGAGCTGCTCCGGGAGCAGTACAAGTGCCCCACCGTCATGCTGCACGTCCCGTACGCGGCCGACGGGGCGCCGACCCGGAACATGCGCGACTACATCGTGAAGCAGTTGAAGGAGGACGTGATCCCGGTCCTCGAGAAGGTGTCGGGGGTGAAGTTCGACATCGACCGGCTGCGCGAGTACCTCCGCAAGTCGGCGGTCGCCGAGGACGACCTGGTCTGGATGCTCGAATCGTCGAAGACCCGGCCGTCGCCGATCGACTGCTACTTCGGCGGCGTGTACTACATGGGGCCGATCTTCACCGCGTTCCGCGGCACCGAGGAGTGCATCGAGTATTACCGGCTGCTGCGCGCCGAGATCGAGGACCGGATCGCCCGGGGGCTGTGCGCGCAGACCCCGGAGGGGGACATGCCGGAGGAGAAGTACCGGCTCGTGGTGGAGGGGCCGCCGAACTGGACCTCGTTCCGCGACTTCTGGCAGATGTTCCACGAGGCGGGCGCCGTGGTCGTGGCCAGCTCCTACACCAAGGTCGGCGGGGTCTACGACTACGACGATTTCCGGCACGACCCCGACCATCCGCTGGAGTCGATGGCCGACTACTGCATGGGCGTCTACACCAACCGGAACGTCACGACCCGGACCACCCGCTGGAGTCGATGGCCGACTACTGCATGGGGGTCTACACCAACCGGAACCTGCCGACCCGGGTCGACATGCTGGCGCGGAACCTCCGGGAGTACGAAGCGGACGGGCTGCTCATCAACTCGATCAAGAGCTGCAACAGCTTCTCCGCGGGGCAGCTCGTGATGCTGCGGGAGATCGAGCGGATCACCGGCAAGCCGGGCGCCTTCATCGAGACCGACCTCGTCGACCCGCGATACTTCTCGGCGGCCAACGTGAAGAACCGGCTCGAGAGCTACTTCCAGATGATCGACCAGAAGCGCCGGGCCGGCGGCTCCGCCGCGATCGTGGCGTAAAGAGGGGACCGCCGCATGCGCACATTCATCGGGATCGACCTGGGCTCCACCACCACGAAGGCGCTGCTGATGGACGAGAACCGGGAGATCCTCGGCCGGGGGATCACCAACTCCCGGTCGAACTACGACGTCGCCGCGAAGGTCTCCAAGCAGGAGGCCAAGATCGGCGCCCGGTTCACCCTGTTCAGCAAGGCGCTGGGGAGCGGCGGGGGGACCGGCCTGCTCCTGTCGACCCTCGAGCGGAACTTCCGGCTGGAGCAGTTCCTCTCCGAGCTGCGCCAGCTCGAGGAGACATGCGAGTCGTACCTCGACCATCCGCGCTTCCAGGAGATCGGAAAGGCGCTCCGGGAGGCGCTCTCCAGGGTCTTCCGGACGATCGAGGGGGAGGCCCCCGCGATATACGCGCCCGGCGCGGCGCGCAAGTCGGACTTCTTCCGCGACATCGCCGGGTCGCGCTTCATGAGCATCGGGGAAACGGTGTGCCGCGACGCGGGGCTCTCCTTCGAGTCGATGCTGAACGTCTACGACAAGTCGATCATCGACGTGGAGGGGAAGGTCTCCTCCGACGAGACGGTGGCGCGGCAGCTCAAGAGCGGCCTCTCCCGGGCGGTCCGCGAGGTGGCGGGAATCGGCGTCTCCGAGGAGGCCGTCCGCGCCGCGCTGGAGAAGGTCCTCGCCTTCGAGCTCGAGGAGACGTACGTGGTCGGCACCGGCTACGGCCGGGTCCGCCTCCCCTTCCCGAAGGAGCACATCCGCTCGGAGATCCTCTGCCACGGCCTGGGCGCCCACATGATGTTCCCCGGCACCCGCACCGTGCTCGACATCGGCGGGCAGGACACCAAGGGGATCCAGGTCGACGGGAACGGGATCGTCACGAACTTCCAGATGAACGACCGGTGCGCGGCCGGGTGCGGGCGCTACCTCGGGTACATCGCCGACGAGATGAAGGTCGGCCTCCACGAGCTGGGCCCCATGGCCATGAAGGCGACGAAGTCCACCCGGATCAACTCCACCTGCACCGTGTTCGCCGGCGCCGAGCTGCGCGACCGCCTCGCCCTGGGCGAGACCCGCGCCGACATCCTCGCCGGCCTGCACCGGGCGATCATGCTCCGCGCGATGTCGATCATCTCCCGATCCGGCGGGGTGACCAACGAGTTCACCTTCACCGGCGGGGTCGCCAAGAACGAGGCGGCGGTGAAGGAGCTTCGCCAGCTGGTCCGGGAGAACTACGGCGAGGTCACCATCAACATCAGCCCGGAATCGATCTACACCGGCGCGCTGGGGGGCGCGAGCTTCGCCCACCGCGCGGTCGTCCACTGAAGAAGCGAGGGAGGCCATGACCGTTTCCATCGGCATCGACGTAGGCTCCGGAGTCGTCAAGACCGCCCTGTTCCGGGTCGCGGACGGAAACAGCGAGTGGCTGGCCCGCTGGGACGCCCGCATCCGCCAGCGCGTCGCCTTCCAGCTCGTCGAGGAGTCGCTCGAATTCGTCCTCGGGAAGGCGGGGCTGTCCCGCGAGGACGTGGACTACGTGGCGACCACGGGCGAGGGGGAGAGCTTCCGGGGCGCGACGGGCCACT
The DNA here is from genome assembly GCA_016234845.1 of Deltaproteobacteria bacterium. Taxonomy (NCBI): domain Bacteria; kingdom Pseudomonadati; phylum Myxococcota; class Myxococcia; species Deltaproteobacteria bacterium. The sequence goes on from JACRNP010000016.1 coordinate 7,434, forward strand.
TCTACTCGATGACCACCCACGCCCGCGGCGCGCTGTATCTCAATCCCGAATCCCGCGCGGTCCTGGACATCGGGGCGCTCAACGGCCGCGCCATCTGCATCGACGACCGGGGCAAGGTCCTGAACTACCGGATGACCAGCCAGTGCGCCTCGGGCTCCGGCCAGTTCCTGGAGAACATCTCCCGCTACCTCGGGATCGCCCAGGACGAAATCGGCGGGCTGTCGCAGAAGTCCACAAACCCGGAGAAGGTGAGCAGCATCTGCGCCGTGCTCGCCGAGACCGACGTCATCAACATGGTCTCCCGCTCGATCCCTCCCAGCGACATCCTGCGCGGCATCCACGAATCGATGGCGGACCGGCTGATCAAGCTGCTGAAATCGATCGACGTTACGCAGGGCGTCGTGATGATCACCGGGGGTCTGGCGCTCGACACCGGCCTCGTCAAGGCGCTCCAGGACGGCATGGAGAAGCAGAAGATGGCGACGCGGGTCGCCTCCCACCCCGACTCCCTCTACGCCGGCGCGATCGGCGCCGCGCTGTGGGGGGCGTTCCGGCACGGGAAGCTCGCGGAGCGGGGCCTCCTGACGAAAGCGTCCTGACGTCAGACCCGTTCGAGGATCAGCGCGATCCCCTGCCCCACCCCGATGCACATCGTGCAGAGGGCGTAGCGGCCCTTCGTCCGCAGCAACTGATATGTGGCGGTCGCGACCAGGCGCGCGCCGCTCATCCCCAGGGGGTGCCCCAGGGCGATCGCGCCGCCGTTCGGGTTCACGTGGGGGGCGTCGTCGGGGAGCCCGAGTTCCCGCAGGACCGCCAGCGCCTGCGCCGAGAACGCCTCGTTCAGCTCGATCACGTCCATCTGCGCGATCGAAAGCCCGGAAAGCGCGAGCGCCTTGCGGCTGGCCGGCACCGGTCCGATCCCCATGACCCTCGGCGGGACCCCTGCGGTCGCCGTCGCCACGATGCGCGCCTTCGGGACGAGCCCGTGCCGCTTCGCCGCCGCTTCCGAGGCGACCAGGAGCGCGCACGCGCCGTCGTTCACCCCGGAGGCGTTCCCCGCGGTCACCGTCCCGTTGGCGCGGAAGGCGGGCTTGAGCTTCGAAAGCCCCTCCAGCGTGCTGTTGGCCCTCGGGTGCTCGTCCCGGTCGACGACAGTGCTCTCCCCCTTGCGCTGGGGGATCTCCACCGGCACGATCTCGTCCGCGAACACCCCCGCCGCCTGGGACTTCGCGACCCGGAGCTGGCTGGAAAGGGCGAACCGGTCCTGGTCCTCCCGCGAGACGCGGAACTGCTCCGCCACGTTCTCCGCGGTCTCCCCCATCGCCTCGACCCCGTACTGCTCCTTCATCAGGCGGTTCACGAACCGCCACCCGATGGTGGAGTCGAACATCTGGACGCCGCGGTCGAACGGCTGCCCCCCCTTGCTCAGGACGTACGGCGCCCGCGACATGCTCTCCACCCCCCCGGCGACGACGAGCTCCGCCTCCCCGAGCCGGATCGCCCGCGCGGCGCTCCCGACGGCGTCCATGCCGGATCCGCACAGACGGTTGAGCGTCACCCCGGGAACGTCGGGGGGGAGCCCGGCGAGGAGCCCCGCCATCCGCGCGACGTTCCGGTTGTCCTCCCCCGCCTGGTTGGCGCACCCGTACATCACGTCGTCGACCTTGGCCCACTCGACGCCCGCGTTGCGCCCGGCCAGCGCGCGGATCGGCAGCGCCGCCAGGTCGTCGGTCCGGATTCCCGACAGACTTCCCCCGTACCCCCCGATCGGCGTGCGAACCGCGTCGCAGACGTAGGCTTCCCTCATGGCAATCCTCCTCTTCCCTTTCCCGCGGCCTCGCAGGCGGCATGGAACGATTCGATTTTACCGCGGAACTCCTCCGGGACCGGCATCGGGCGGAACTCCCGGTCGATGAAGCACGACGTGAGCCGCGCCTCGAAGCACGGTTGCCCGCCCACTTCCCCCGTGACGGCGAACCCGACGCTCGACTTCCCGACCCGGTCGACCCGCACCCCGATCGAGACGGCGCTCCCGCACGCCACCGGGCGGAGGTAGTCGCACGCGGCGACCACCCACGGCGCGCCCTGTCCCCGCTTCGCGATCAGGTCGGTCCAGGAGATCCCCGGGACCTCCTCGAACCATTCGCCGATCGCCTCGATCACGTACTCCAGGATCTTCGGCGGGTAGACCGTACCCCCGGGGCCGCACTCCCCGTAGACGACCCGGCGGCTCCGAAGGAACGGCGAGGCCCCCTCCGGCGGGATGACCCGGTCCCCCGCCGGGCGCGGCCCTTCCCGCGTCGGCTCCGCGCCCCCGCACCGGAGGCGGTACGCCTCGACCCGGTCCAGGATCTCCCGGGGAAGCGGCACCGGCTCGCCGCACGCGGCCTGGAGGCAAAAATCGAGGCGCAGGCGGATCGACGGCTCCGCCGGGTCTTCCCCTCCTTCCGCGAGGAACCGGATCGTGGTCCCGTCGCACGACAGGACGGCAAGCCGTACCCCGATCGTCTGGCCGGCGACCAGAGGCGCAAGGAATTCGCACTCCACGCGGGAGAACGCCGGCTCCACGCCGCGCTCCCGCGGGAGCGCGGACCAGGAGATCCCCGCTTCCGCGTCGAACCACGCCTCGACCGCCTCCACGGCGTAGTCGACCGCCCGCGGGGCGAAGTAGATCCGCGCCGCGTCGCACTCCCCGAACCCCACCCGACGCCGGTACACGAACGGCCCGCCGGCCGATTCGGAACTCTTATTCATGGTACACGGACGAAGGACGTCTCATATCGTGAGGTGCATCCGCTTGATCTCCTCGTTGTCCCGGAGTTCCGCGACCGTCCCGTGGTACCGGATCCGCCCGTTGTCGATGATGTAGGCGCGGTCGATGAGCCGCAGCGACGATTTCAGGTTCTGCTCGGACAGAAGAATGCTGATCCCCGCCTCCTTGAGCTTCCGGATCTGCCCTTCCAGCGACCGGACGATCAGCGGCGCGAGCCCCTCGGTCGGCTCGTCGAGGAGGAGGAGCCTCGGGGAGCTCATCAGCGCCCTCCCGATCGCCAGCATCGCTTTCTCCCCGCCGCTTAAGACCCCGGCCCGCCGCGTCCGGATCTCCGTGAGCGGCGGGAAAAGGTCGTACACGCGGGAGAGGTCCCACTCGCCGGCCCCGCGGTGCACGATTCCGAGGTTGTCCTCGACGGAGAGGTCGGCGAAGATCCGGCGGTCGTCGGGCACGTAGCAGATTCCGCGCCGGACGAGCTCGAACGGCTTCCGGCCGGTCACGTCCTCCCCCTCGAAGACGACCATCCCCTCTACCGGGCGGAGCATCCCGCAGACGCTCTTCATCGTGGTGGTCTTGCCGGCGCCGTTCCTCCCCAGCAGCCCGACGATCTCCCCCTTCCGGAGCGCGAGGGACACGTCGAAGAGGATGTGGCTCCGGCCGTAGTAGGTGTGGATCCCCCGGACCTCCAGCATCAGGCGGTCCCCCCGAGGTAGGCGTCCTGGACTTCCCGGTTCGCGCGCACCTCGTCGCAGCTCCCCTGGACGACGGTCCCGCCGCGGACCATCACCATCACCCGCTGCGCGATCTCGAACACCAGCCCCATGTCGTGCTCGCAGAACAGGATCGTCAGCCCGAACTCCTCGGAGAGCTTCCGGATCAGCCGGATGAGCTCCGGTTTTCCGGAGAGCGCGACCGCGATCTCGAGCACCTTCTGGTCCCCGTGGGAGAGCAGGTCGCTCCGGACGTCCCGCCGGCCGTGCAGCCCGACGTTCCGGAGGATGCGGTCGACCTCCTCCGCCGCCATCCCCTCCACCTTCGAAAAGATGTCGAACGTCTTCCGTTCCCGGGAGAGGACCGCGATCTGCACGTTCTCGAAGACGGTGAGCTGGGGGAAGATGTTGACCACCTGGAACGACCGGGTGATCCCCTTCCTGCAGATGAGGTGAGGGGGAAGCCCCCCGAGGTCGCGCCCCTTGAACAGGATCCGGCCCGAATCGGGAGCGAGGTGCCCCGTGATCAGGTGGAACAGCGTGGTCTTCCCCGCGCCGTTGGGGCCGATCACCGCGACGATCTCCCCCTTGCCGACGTGCAGGTTCGCCCCGTTGACCGCCTTGAACCCTCCGAATGACTTGACGACCGACTCGACCCTAAGCACCGTCGGCCTCCCTCCCGCGGAAACGACGCACGAGGAACCCGAGCAGGCCGTCGGGCAGGAAGATGATCACCAGGGAGAGGATCGTGCCGAGGATGAGGCCCCAATACTGGGTGTAGACGCTGACGAACACCCGGAGCAGGACCAGCGTCGAGCTCCCGACGAACGGGCCCCAGAAGGTGTACATCCCGCCGAGGAGGCACATGATGAGCACCTCGAGGGAGTAGGTCCAGAACATCATGTCCGGGAACGCGGAGCCGTCCACGACGATGAACAGCGAGCCGGCGACCCCCCCGAAAAATCCCGCGATCACCAGCGCCACGAGCCTGTGCAGCGTGACGTCGACGCCGATCGCCTCGGACCGGACCGGGTTGTCCCGGACCCCCTGGAGGGTCTTCCCGAACGGCGACCCGGCGATCCGGCGCAGGGCGAAAAGACACAGGACGGTGACCGCCAGCGTGCAGTAGTAGGCCCCGGCGGCGGAGGCGAGCGGATCGGGGAGGGGAACGCCGTGGATCCCGTCGTCCCCTCCGGTGAAGGAGTACCACCGGTACACGACGACCCAGACGAGGGAGCCGAGGGAGATCTGGAGCATCCCGAAGTAGAGCTTCGACAGACGGACGCATATCAGGCCCATGACCAGGCTCAAGGCCGCGGCGGCCAGCGGCCCCGCGATCATCGCGACCGGGGCGGGCGCACCGGCGCGCGTGAGCATCAGGGCGGTCCCGTACGCGCCGACTCCGTAGAAGACGGTGTGGTGGAACTGGTAGATTCCGCCGTACCCGATCGCGAGGTTCAGGCTGGTGGCGAGCAGGCCGGTCAGAAGGACGATCGACGCGACGTAGACGTAGAAGCGCGGAAGGAAGAGCGGCAGCGCGCACAGCAGGAGGAGCGCGACGGAAACCGCGACGAAGGTCCGCTTCTTCACCGCGCCGTCACCACGTCGAACTCAGGAGGCCCTTCGGGCGGAAGACGAGGACCGCGACCACGGCGAGGTAGGGGAAGACGATCCCGAACTTCGGCCAGACCAGGATCCCGAGCGACTGCGTGACCCCGAAGACGAGCGATCCGAGCAGCGCCCCCCAGACGTTGCCTAAGCCCCCCATGATCACGATCAGGAACGCTTCGATGATCAGGGAGTGGTCCATTCCGAGGGAGATGTTGGTCATCGGGGCGATCAGCGCGCCGCCCAGCCCCGCCAGGAAGCAGCCCAGGACGAACGTGAACGCGAACACCCACCCGACGTTGATCCCGACGGCGCTCACCATCTCCCGGTCGATCGCCGCGGCGCGCGCGATCTTCCCCATCCGCGTGCGGTTGATGACCAGCCACAGGAACACCGCGATCACCGGGCCGACCAGGAGGAGGAACAGGTTGTAGTACGGGAGCGGGAGCCCGAGGATCTCCGCCGATCCCTGGAAGGCGCCGGGGAGGGTGACGGAGCGGTATTCGGTTCCCCAGACGATCTTGACGAGGTCGCCGATGATGAGCGCGAAGGAGAACGTCAGCAGCAGGAGCATGAGGTGCTCCCGCTCGTACAGGTACGAGAAAAACCCCCGCTCGAGGACGAAGCCGAGGACGGCCACCCCGAGGGGGGCGAGGACGAGGGCGGCGGCGTACGCGGGCACGCCGCCGCCGAAAAGCTGGATCACCGAGTACGCCAGGAACGCGCCGATCATGTACAGCGAGCCGTGCGCGACGTTCGGGATCCGGAGGACGCCGAGGATGAGGCTCAGGCCGGACGACACGATGAACAGGATCGTCGTCCGGCTCAAGCCCACCAGCAGCTGCGACAGCGTGCCCGAGGAGAACAGGTGCGACAGGAACTCCATCCGGGAAACGCCGCTACTTCGCCCGCGCCTTCTTCACGTCGTCGCAGGAGGGAAGGTAATCCTTCCCCGGGACGGAGATCACGTCCCCGGCGACGAGGTGTTCGTACTGCGGGGACTTCTTCGTCACGCCGAAGAACATCGGGAGCGCGATCTGGTGGTCGCACGCCCGCATCTCCATCCGGCCGACCGGGGTGTCGAGCGTCATCCCTTCCATCGCGTCGATGAACTTCTCCTTGTCGACCTTCCCCGCCTTCTGGTACGCCTTCGCGATGAAGTTCGCCAGCAGGTGGCCGTAGAGCGCCCCGCTCTTGGGCTGGCGGTTGTACGTCTTCCGGAACTCCTCCGCGAACGCCTTGTTCTCCTTCGTCGCGGGGAAGTAGAACAGGTAGTTCGCCGTGCCGTACACCCCCTCCGGCGCGTTCTGCCCCTGGGGGCTGAGCGTGGAGAGCTCGATCGCGGTGTGCTGGTAGAACGGCACCCGCTTGTTGAACCCGGTGGACTGCGCCGCCTTCTGGAAGTTGACCATCCCGCGGCCGCCGGTGGCCACGATCACGAAGTCGGGCTTGGCCGCCAGGATCTGGGTGATGTAGGGGGTGAAGTCGGTCTCCCCCTCCTTCCACCAGGACTCGCCGACCTTCTGCACCTTCGGGTTCAGCTCCTTGAGGTGCGAGAAGACCGCGTTGGCGATCGAGTGTCCGTACTCGTAGTCGTCGCCCGCGATCCAGTACTTCGTGTACGGCTTCTTCGCGAGGCCCTTCGCCGCGGCGCGGCCCGCCATCTCGGAGTTCTCGTTCATGCTGAAGACGTAGCGGTGCCCCATCGAACCCGTGATCTTGTCGCTCTTGGCGAAGGTCACGATGAACGGGACCTTCTCCTTCTTCGCCAGGTCCGATACGGCGAGCGCCACCGCGCTGCTGATCGTCCCGACGAGAAGGTCGACGTTCTCCTTCAGGACGAGTTCCTTGGCCATCGTGAGCCCGACGTCCGGCTTGTACTTGTCGTCGCGGGTGACGAACTCGATCTTCCGCCCGAGGACGCCCCCCTTCGCGTTGATCTTCCCGATCTCCAGCTTGAACCCGTCCAGGACGTCGTTGGTGTACGCCGTGGCCGGGCCGGTGTACGTGTCC
>JACRNP010000017.1 GCA_016234845.1 Deltaproteobacteria bacterium
CGACCCCCTCTCCTCGGTGAACCCGAAGAACGTCCCGAAGACGTGCGGAAAGTGCCACCCGGGGGCATCCGCGAACTTCGCCGTGGGAAAGATCCACGTGGACGCGAAGAACAAGGAGTCGGGGATCATCTACTGGACCGCGACGTTCTTCAAGTGGCTGACCATCGGGACGATGCTCGCCCTCATCGCGCACATCTTCCTCGACATGTACGGCAGGACGCGGCGGCTGCGCGGCGAGAAGTGACCGGGACCACCAATTTCGGGGGACACAAATCGGGGGGACATTCTTGATCTTTCGGGGGATCAGGGGAAGAGTGTCCCCCCCCCCCTGCAGGATAGAGTGTCCCCCGCCAGGGAGTGGCGAAGATGCCTGAGAACGACCGCAGGAACGCAGGAGAAGAGGCCGTCGGGAGGGAAGTCGAGGCGGCCGTGGACGAACAGTTGTCGGGGCTGCCGAAGGAACAGGCCGAGGCGATGCGGGACCGGATCCGCCGGCGGGTCCGGGAGGAGATGGAGCGGGAGCTTCGCCAACACGCCGCCCGGGAGCGCCGGGAGGCGGCGAAGCACGCCAGGGATCCGCACGCGAACGGGAACGGGCACGAGGACGGCGAGAAGTTCCAGCGCTTCAACCGGAACTTCCGGTTCCAGCACATGGTGATGTTCTCCTCGGTCATCCTGCTCATCGTCACCGGCATGCCGCTGAAGTTCCCGGGCTTCGTCCTGTCGCGGTTCGTCATCAATTTCTGGGGCGGCATCCAGAACTCCACACTCGTCCACCGGATCGGGGCGGGGATGCTGATCTACTTCATGGTCCATCACCTCGTCTACACGATCCTGTCCCGGGACGGGCGGCGGGACTTCGTCCTGCTGCTCCCGAAGCCCCAGGACGCGAAGGACATCGTGCACAACATCCGGCACTTCCTGGGGAAGAATCCGGACAAGCCGCGGTTCGGCCGGTTCAGCTACATCGAGAAGTTCGACTATTGGGCGGTCTACTGGGGCTGCATCATCATGATCGGGTCCGGCCTCTTCCTCTGGTTCGAGAACCAGGTCATGCGGTTCCTTCCCAAGTACGTGACCGACATCGCCCACGAGATGCACAGCGACGAGGCGCTGCTGGCCACCCTGGCGATCGTCATCTGGCACTTCTACAACGTCCACTTCAACCCGGACCGGTTCCCGGGGACGCTCCTGTGGTGGCACGGCCAGCTCACGGAGCACGAGATGAAGGAGGAGCACCCCCTCGAATACGAGGAGATCATGGCGCGACGCGCCAGGGAGTCGGCGGAGGGCGTCAACCGATGACCGCGTTGAAGGAAAGGCTCAAGTCCTTGTGGAGTTCGCTCGGGGGGGACCGGAAACCGGTGCTGGCGATCGTCGCGATCGTCGTCGGAGTCCTCATCGTGTTCAACGGCGCCTTCTTCGTGGCGGCGTACTTCCCGAAGTCGTGCGTCGTGTGCCACTACATGGACCCGTACTACGCGCAGTGGAAGGCGTCCGACCACAAGAACGTCTCCTGCATCAAGTGCCACACGTTCTCGCCCGTGTTCATCACGGTGACCACGTTGAAGTACTGGACCGGCCTCTACAACCCGCGCCCGCGGGCGAACGTAAAGGACGAGTCGTGCCTCGCCAAGGGGTGCCACGAGGGCCGGATCACCAGCGGAAAGGCGAAGATGGGCAGCGGCATCACCTTCGACCACCAGGACCACATGACGAAGCTCAAGCGGGGGGAGAAGCTGCGCTGCTCCAGCTGCCACTACTCGGTGGTCCAGGGGGACCACATCGCCCTGGGGTCCCACGTCCAGGCCGACACGAACGTCTGCTTCCTGTGCCACTTCAAGGGGATCAGCGTCGGGCAGGCGCTGGGAGGGTGCCCCGGCTGCCACGGGACCCCCACCAAGGTCGTCGAGCACGGCGGCTTCCAGTTCTCCCACGAGTCGTACCTGAAGATCGGCGTCCCGTGCAAGCAGTGCCACATCCGCGTGGCCGAGGGGGACGGGAGGGTGGACGACTCCCACTGCTACGACTGCCACATCGGACGGCTGGAGAAGAAGGGGGACGTTCTCGCGATCCACCGGACCCACGTCACGGGGAAGGCGATCCCGTGCTTCAAGTGCCACGAAAAGGTGAAGCACGGCACCGTCGAGCTGGTGAAGACGTTCGAGGTGCAGTGCGAGGGGTGCCACAAGCGGCTGCACGGCTACCAGAAGGAGATGTACATGGGGACGTCCGCGAAGGGGGTCCCCGACACGCCGTCGCGGATGTTCTCGGCCCAGGTGTCGTGCAACGGCTGCCATACGAGGACCATCGACGTGAAGGAGACCGGCGTCTCCGGCGCGGTGGGCACCAAGCTGGCGGCGGAGCGCCGGAGCTGCGTCACCTGCCACGGGAAGCGGTACGACCTGATGCTCGACGACTGGGTCCGGGAATCGCGGAACCTCGAATCCGAGCTCGCCCGGATCGTCGCGGCGGGGCAGGGGGCCGTGGGCGCCGGCGCGACGAAGGACCGGAAGCTGGCGCAGGCCCGGTCGCTGGTCGCCGACGCGCGGGCCAACCTCGACCTGCTGCGGGGGGGCAAGGGGGCGCACAACATCGAGTACGCCCTGAAGATCCTGCGGGTGGGGCACGAGCAGGTGTCCGCCGCGTACAGGATGGCGGGAGTCGCGGGCGGACCGCCGAAGCCCGCCATCCTCGCCTCGCCATCGGCGTTCTGCGCGACCCTCTGCCACGCGCGCGTGATGCCGTCCGACAAGGTGTTCTTCCGGGAGATGGAGCTGCAGTTCCCCCACGCGCTCCACGTAAAGGACGTGGGGATCGAGTGCGCGAAGTGCCATTCGCCGGACAAGCACAAGATGCGCATCGTCACCAAGTCGGAGTGCATGAAGTGCCACCACGAGAGCAAGGACATCGACTGCGCCCACTGCCACAAGGCGCAGCAGGCGCTCTACCAGGGGAAGGTGAAGGCGTTCGGCGCGTCCCCGGCGCCCGACGTGATGGCGGCGGCGGGGACCAAGTGCGTCGAATGCCACGAGCTGAAAAAGGGGACGCAGACGGTGCTGACGGTCAAGTCGAAGTGCGAGGAGTGCCACGACGCGAAGTACGGGAAGATGCTCCTCGACTGGAAGCAGGAGATCACGAAGCAGGAGAACTCCATCGCCGTGGCGCTCGAGGAGGCGAAGGAGTACGTCTCCCGGACGAAGAAATCGGGGAAGAACGTCGCGCAGGAGGAGGCGCTGCTCCAGCAGGCGGAGTCGAACTACCAGGCCGTGTCCGCCGGCCGCGGCACGCACAACTACCGGATGAGCCGGGACATGCTGAAGGCGGCGCAGGGCAATCTCGACAAGGTGCTGGCCGCCAAGCGGAAGAAATAACAGCGGCATCTCCGCGCGTAGGGCGCAGGCCCGAAGCGCATACGTGCCGCTGATGGCGTAACGCAAAGCCCCCCGGGGGACGCTCCCCCGGGGGGCTTTTTTCGTCCTGTTTTTTACGGAAGCCGGGTTACTTCTTCCTGCCCGCCTTGGGCTCAACCGGTTTCCCGAACGCCGCCAGGGCGGCCTCCGCGTCGGCCTTCGCCTTCGTCAGCACGTCCACCGCGTACTCGATGTTGTGCACGCCGTGCCCGTACTGGACGAAGAGGAAGTTGTACTCCGCGTCCTTCGCCAGCTGGACCGCCCGGGCGTTCCCCTTGCCGGCGGCCCGCGCCAGCGCCCGCGCCTTGTCCACGGCCGGCTTCGCGTCCGCCATCTCGTCCTTGAGCGTCTTGTGCCACTCGTCGAGGATCCCGCGGAAATCCTCCCCGTGGCACTTGATGCAACCGGCCTCGCCCGCCCGGTACGTCTGGCCGAGGAAGGCGGTCTCCTCGGGGTTCATCTTCTTCACGTAGTGGCACGCGGGGCAGTCGACGTTCGTCGAGAACATCGGGCTGGGCCGGTTCGGCACCCCGCGCGCGCCGATTCCCTGGTACAGCTGCTTCTGGACGTTGTGCTTGTGCTCGTGGCAGACGTCGCAGTCGAAGCGAAGCGGCTCCACCGACGTCTTCACCGCGTGCTTGATCTCCTCGTGGCAGTGCATGCAGTCGACCTTCTTGTCGGTGACGTGCTGCTTGTGCATGAAGTCCACGTCGGTGAAGCGGGAGAGGCGCTTCTCGTCGTTGTGGCACTGGAAGCACCGCTCCTTTTTCGCCTCGCCCTTCCCTTGCACCGCGTCGAGGTGGCAGTTCTGGCACGCCACGTGCCGCGCACCCACGAAGTCCTTGTGGTTGAAGGTCACCGACCCGAACTTGATGTCCTTCTCCGGCGACTTGTGGCACTTCTCCCCGCAGCCGCCGATCGGGTTCATGTGGCGCCCCTCGATCGCGCCGCGGAAGTGGCACAGGAAGCAGGTCGATTCCGTGACCTCCATGTGGTTTCCGACGACGATCTGGCTGTGGCAGCTGGTGCACCGGAGCTTCTTCCCGCGCTTCATGTCGGTCAGGTGCGGCTTGTGGTCGAAACGGATCCCCCGCTTGAAGGTCACGACGCCCTGCAGAAGACGGGTTTCATGACACCCCTTGCGGAGGCACGATTCGTCGCTGATCTCGGCGTACGGTTTCGAGCTGTAGGTCCGGGTGACGTATTTGGCGACCTGCGAGAGGGCCTGGAACTTCAGGATCATCTTGTCCCGGACGTCGGGCGGGTAGTGGCAGTCCACGCAGGGGACGTGGCTGTGCTTGGACGTCTTCCACGCCTTGTAGTACGGGGCCATGATGTGGCAGCTCGCGCAGAAGTAGGGGCTGGTGGAGAACTCGAACATCCCGACGGAGAAGATGAGGAAGAGCACCCCGAGGAACCCGACGAACTTGAAGAACCGGGGGCGGATGTGGAGCCGGTCCTCCTTCCCGTGCGGCACGTGCATGCCGATCTTCTCGAGGAGGGCCTCCTTGCGGGATCTCTCCTGCGGTTCCGTGCCCTTTTCGCGGTCGTCCATTCGAAACCCTTTCGGAATCAGGAATCGCTACTGCGGGATGTGCGCAAGGAAGAGATTTTATCCGCAGGGGGTATGCGTTTCAATCGGAAATTCCGGGAGGGTGCCGCGCGAAAGCGAACCGGGGGAGCGCCTACTCTTCCACGAACGTCTCGTAATCTTCGAAGTTCATCAGCCGGTCGAGCTCCTCGGGGTCGTCGAGGTCCATCTCGACGAGCCACCCTTTCCCGTACGGATCCACGTTGATCAGGGTGGGGTCCTCGACCATCGCGTCGTTGACCGCGCGGATCGTCCCGGTGATCGGGGAGGCGATCTCGACCACCGTCTTCTGGGATTCCACCTCGCCGAACGTCTCGCCCCGCTCGAGGAACTTCCCCGCTTCGCCCATCGTCGCGGAGATGATCTCTCCGAGCTGTTCCTGGGCGTAGTCGGAGAGGCCCACGCGGACGGTCTGCCCCATCTCGAGGATCCACACGTGGTCCTCGGAGAATTTCAGCGCGGTCTCATCCATACCGGGTTAGTTTACAGGGAGTGGCGCCGGAATTGTCAAGCAAGTGGAGGAAAAGTTCGCCGCGGATCTCCTGCGGACGGTTTCCCGAGCACGGCCAGCGCGGTCTCCACGTTTCCGAGCGGGGCGCTCACCTGGAACCCGCTGACGCGGTCCGCGATCTTCCCGACGATCCCGCGGGCGATGTCGATCCCGGCCTTTCGCGCATCCTCCCGGCTCCTGCACCGCTCCATCCGCGAGAGGATCGCCTTCGGGACCACCACGCCGGGGACCTCGTTGTTCATGAACTCCGCGTTCTTGAAGCTGATCAGCGGCCATACGCCGGCGAGCACGGGGATCGTGCGGTGGTGCTTTCCCGTCCTGTCGAGGAACCGGAGCAGCGCCTCCGGGTCGAACACCGGCTGGGTGATGGCGAACTCGGCGCCCGCGTCGACCTTCCGGAAGTACCGCTCGATCTCGCGTTCCAGGTCCACCGCGCACGGGTTCGCGCCCACCCCGATGAAGAGCCCCGTGGGCGGGTCGATCGGGTTCCCGCCGATGTCGACGCCCCGGTTCAGGTTCGACGCCACCTGGACCAGTCCGATCGAGTCGACGTCGAACACGCCGGTCACGTCCGGGTAGTCGCCGATCTTGGGGGGATCGCCGGTGATGATGAGGAAGTTGGCGAGCTTCGCCGCGTACCCGCCCAGCAGGTCCGACTGCATCCCGATCAGGTTCCGGTCGCGGCAGCAGTAGTGGAGGATCGGCTCGATGCCGACCTCCCGGTGGATGGAGAGCGCCGCGATCATCGGCGAGACGCGGGCGCTGGCCCGCGGCCCGTCCGGGATGTTGATCGCGTCGATCCCGGCCTCCGCGCACTGCCGCGCCTTCGCGAGCAGGGCGGTCATGTCGCTCGACTTCGGCGGCAGGAGCTCCACGGAGGTCACCTTCCTCCCGGAGAGCAGCTTCTCCGCCAGGCGGGACTTCCGCTCGGGGGGGACCGCGTAGACCAGCGTCTCCTGCCGCAGGAGGGGCTTCACCTCGACGTGGCGCTTCACCCCGGAGAGGGTCTTCACCGCGCGCGCCATCGTCCGGATGTGGGCCGGCGTGGTGCCGCAGCACCCTCCGACGCCCCGCACCCCCAGCTCGATGTACTTCTTGGCGTATTCGGTGAAATATTCCGGGCTGGTGAGGTACATCACCCGCCCGCTGATCTCGCGGGGGAGGCCGGCGTTCGGCATGACGACCAACGGCTTCACGGTGTGCGGGAGGATCGCCTGCAGGGCGTCGAACGTCCCGGACGGCCCGGTGCCGCAGTTGATCCCCACGATGTCCACGTGCGGGTCCGCGTTGAGCGCGGACGCCATCGCCTCCGCCTTCGTTCCCAGCGACGTCTCCCCCCGCTCGTTCAGCACGAAGGAGGCCAGCACCGGTCCGCCGAACTCCTTCGCCACGCGCGCGGCGAGCGTAAGCTCGTTCAGGTTGGAAAACGTCTCCAGCAGGAAGAGGTCGACCCCTTCCGCGGCGAGTGCGGCCATCTGCGCGCGGAACGCGCCCTCCGCCTCGGCGGCGAACGCGTCGGGCATCCGCTGGTTCGACTCCGTGCACGGCCCCACGGAACCGGCGACGAAGATCCCTTTCCCCGCCGCCTCCCGGGCCAGGCGCACCGCGGCCCGGTTGATCTCCTCCGTCCGGTCGGACAGCCCGTACGGTTTCAGCTTGATCGGGTTGGCGCCGAAGGTGTTCGTCTCGATCACCTCGGCCCCCGCCTCGACGTAGTCGCGGTGGATCTGGAGGATGAGCTTCTGGGCCGTGAGGCACAGCTCGTCGTAGCAGGTGTTGATGAACACCCCGCGGTCGTAGATCACCGTTCCCATTGCGCCGTCGAACACCAGCGGCGCCTTCTTCATGCGGGCCAGGAAGTTCAGGGTCTACTCCAGTTCGTCGAAGGCGGATTTCGCGGCGTAGCACAGGGGGCACACCCACCCCTCCGGGAGGGCGTCGAACGGGGTCCCCGCCGGGACTCCGCTCATCGGGTCGCCGGCCCGCGGGTCGTACACGTAGCCGCAGTTCGAGCAGATGTGCCGTTTCACGGCCGCCCTCCCTTCACACGGCGAAATATTTCGCCTGCGGATGGTGCACGACGATCGCCGACGTGGTCTGCTCCGGCACCATCTCCATCGACTCGGTAAGCGTTACCCCGATCTTCCCGGGATCCAGGAGCTCGAACACGGCGATGTGGGCCGAAAGATCCGGGCAGGCGGGGTAGCCGAACCCGTACCTCGATCCGCGGTACTCCTGGACGACGTACCCGGAGAAGGAGTCCGGGCGGCCGGAGTCGATGCCGAGCTCCACCCGCATCCGCTCGTGCCAGTACTCGGCGAGCGCGTCGGTAACCTCCACGCCGAAGGCGTGCAGCATCAGGTAGTCGTGGTACCGGTCGGAGGCGAACCGTTCGCGCGCCGCCCGGCCGACCTCCTCCCCCACCGTCGCGACGAAGAAGCCGGCGATGTCGCCGCCCTCCTCCCCCGTCCGGAAGTAGTCGGCGATGCACAGGTGGGGCGGGTTCTTCTGCCGCGGGAACGGAAACCGGAAGGACCGCCCGCCGTCCTCCACCACGAGCGCGTCCCCCTCCGATCGGCAGCGGAACCAGCCGTACGCCACCTTCGGAGAGAGCACCCCTTCGGCCGCGCCGCACGCCTTGAGGTCCTCGTACATCGGGCGGACCTTCGTCCGGATCAGCGCCTCGTACTCCTCGGCGGTCATCTTGCCGCGGCGGTACCCCCACCGGCCGCGGAAGAGCGCCTGCTCGTTCACGAAGGGGTACAGGAGGTTCGGGTCGATCCCCTCCACGTGCCGCCTCCCGAGGAACGGAGGGACCGGCGTGGGAACGTCGCGCGCGACCGCGGCCCCCCGGGGGCCGGGGGTCATGGCCGGGGGCGCCGAAGCGTCGAAGACGGTGGAGGAGAGCGTCCCCGCCTCGAACTCCCGAAGCGCCGAAAGCCCGGCGAACGCGTCGGCGCAGTAGACCACGGATCCCGGATACCCCGGCACGCACTCCTGCGCCACGAATTTTTCCGTGAGCGCCGCGCCGCCCAGGAGCACCGGAACGCGCAGGCCCGCCGCGGCGAACTGCGGCAGGTTCTCCTTCATCACCAGGGCCGACTTGACGAGCAGCCCGGACAATCCGATCACGTCGACTCCGAGTTCCCTCGCCTTTTCGATGATCGTCTCCGCCGGAACCTTGATCCCGAGGTTGA
Organism: Deltaproteobacteria bacterium; assembly: GCA_016234845.1. Taxonomy (NCBI): domain Bacteria; kingdom Pseudomonadati; phylum Myxococcota; class Myxococcia; species Deltaproteobacteria bacterium. The sequence goes on from JACRNP010000017.1 coordinate 8,713, forward strand.
CCACCCGGTACCCGTTGTTGGAAAGGATGATGTCCACGAGGTTCTTCCCGATGTCGTGGACATCCCCCGCCACGGTGGCGAGGAGAATCTTCTTCCCCTCCTCCCGCTCCGATCTCTCCAGGAAGGGGGCGAGCCGGTCGACGGCGCGCTTCATCACCTCGGCCGACTTGAGGACGAAGGGCAGGAGCATCTCCCCGCGGCCGAACAGCTCCCCGACGCGGCGCATCGCCGGGACGAGGTGCTGGTTGATGATCGAGGCGGCGGGACGCCGGGAGAGCAGGATCGCGAGGAGGTCCTCCAGGCCGTCCTTGTCCCCCCCGACGACTTTCGCGGCGAGCTCCTCCTCCGGGGAGAGGGCGGGCAGGTTCCCGTCGGCCTTCGTCCCCTCCGGGGGGGGAGGAACATCCGCGAACCGGCGGATGAAGGCGGACAGCGGCGGCTCCCCGTCGGCACGGGGGCGGTTGTAGATGAGGTCGAGGCACGCCTCCCGGTCATCGTCCGGGATGGCGGACATCGGCACGATCTTTCCGGCGTCGACGATCGCCGCGTCCAGGCCCGCCGCCACCGCCTCGTGGAGGAAGACGGAGTTGAGGACCTTGCGGGAGGCGGGGGAGAGGCCGAAGGAGACGTTGCTGACCCCGAGGGAGGTGAGGACCCCGGGAAGTTCGGCCTTCACCCGGCGGACCGCCCGGACGGTGGCGGAGGCGGCGTCCGAAAGGGTGGCGTCGCCCGATCCCACGGTGAAGGTGAGGACGTCGAAGAGCAGGTCGGAGGGTCGCAGGCCGTACCGCCCGACGGCGAGGTCGTGGATGGCGCGGGCGGTCCCGACCTTCTCCTCCACGGTCATCGCCATCCCCTTCTCGTGGATGGTGAGCGCGATCACCGCGGCCCCGTACTTCCGGGCCAGGCGGCAGATCCGCTCGAGGTTCTTCCCGCCGTCCTCCAGGTTCACCGAGTTGACGAGACAGCGGCCCGGGTGGATCCGGAGCGCCGCCTCCACGCATTCGGGGGTGGTGGAGTCGATGACCATCGGCGCGTGCACCGACTGGGCGAAGAGGCGCGCCATCGCGGCGATGTCCGCGACCTCGTCCCTGCCGGCGTACGCGGTGCACAGGTCCACGGCGTGCGCGCCGTCCTCCTGCTGCTCGAGCGCCACGCGGAGGGCTCCGTGGAAGTCGTCCGAAAGGAGCAGTTCCCGGAACCGCTTCGACCCGTTGGCGTTGCATCGCTCGCCGATCAGGAAGGGGGGGATCTCCTGCCGGATCTCCGCCGCCTGGTAGAGGCTCGAAAGGGCCGGTTTCCAGGAAACCTCCCGGGCCGCCGGCTCGACTCCCCGGAGCGCGTCGCGCAGCGCCCGGATGTGTTCCGGAGCGGTGCCGCAGCATCCCCCGACGATCGAGACCCCCTCGTCCCGGACGAACGCGGAAAGCCGGGCCGCGAACGCCTCGGGGGAGAGCGGATAGAGCGTCTTCCCCCCGGAGACCTGCGGGATGCCGGCGTTCGGCATGCAGGAAACCCGCCCGGGATAGTTGCGGCACAGGTGCCGGATGTGGGAGGTCATTCCCTCGGGGCCCGTGGCGCAGTTCAGCCCGATGGAGAAGACGGGGAACGGCTCGATCGCGGCCAGCGCGGCCGCCACGTCGGTCCCCACCAGCATCGTGCCCGTGCTCTCGACGGTGAGGGACACCATGACGGGGACGTCGCGCTTCGACGCCTCGAGCGTCTCGAAGCAGGACACGAGGGCGATCTTCACCTGCAGCAGGTCCTGGCACGTCTCGAGGATCAGCAGGTCCGCGCCCGCGGAGAGGAGCTCGCGCGCCTGCTCCGCGACCGCCGCGGCCAGCGGTTCGTACGCGATGTGGCCGAGGGAGGGGAGCTTCGTCGTCGGCCCGATCGATCCGGCGACGTACGCCCGGGTTCCGGTCCGGCGGATCGCCTCGCGCGCGTTTTCCACCGCCGCCCGGTTGATCTCCCCGACCCGGTGCTCGAGGCCGTACTCGGCGAGCACGATCCGGTTGGCGCCGAAGGTGTTCGTTTCCAGCACCATCGCGCCCGCGGAGAGGAAGGAGGCGTGCCACTCCCGGATCACCTCCGGCGCGGAAACGTTGAGGAATTCGTTGCACCCGTCGCGCCCTTGCCAGGCGGAGGCGGGGATCTCCATCCGCTGCAGGCTGGTCCCGCAGGCCCCGTCGAAAAGGAGGATTTTCTCGTCCCGGATCGTCATCGGTTCGTCGTCCGTAAGTGCTCAATCCTAGAACAGAAATCGCGCGCAGTCAAACGGGTTTTCTTTATTCTTGACTTCGCCCGGTCTTTCCTGCTAACTAGATATCATCCTTTGTATTGTGTATACGGTATACAGTTCGCAGCTCGGATGCCGCAGCCCTGAATCAGACACAATCGATCGCGATTCCCGTTTCGGCCAATTCAAATCGGAAAGGAGGAGTTTCGATTCCAACCGCGGGAGGCGCGACGCGCGCCTTCCCCCTGCCGGACGAGAGGAGGTCGGGAGAATGGCACCGGTCATAGAAAAAGCCGACGAAAGGAGAAGCGCAAACGTGTCGAACCTCAAGGCGAAACTCTTGGAGAAGATCCAGGCCCACCGGCCGCGCACGACCAAGCTGGTCAAGGAGCAGGGCAAGATCGTGATCGACCAGGTGACCATCGACCAGTGCATCGGCGGCGCCCGCGACGTCCGCTGCCTCGTCACCGACATTTCCTACCTCGACCCCCAGGAAGGGATCCGCTTCCGCGGCAAGACGATCCCCGAGACGTTCGCGGCGCTGCCCAAGGTGCCGGGATCCGAATACCCGTACGTGGAAGGTTTCTGGTACTTCCTGATGACCGGGGACGTTCCGACGAAGGAGGAGGCGCTGGCGGTCGCCGAGGACTTCAGGTCCCGCGCCCAGGTTCCCCAGTACGTGTTCGACGTCCTCCGCTCGAGGCCGCGGGACACCCACCCGATGACGATGTTCTCCGCCGCGATCCTCTCCATGCAGCGGGAATCCCTCTTCGTGAAGCGGTACAACGAGGGGATGAAGAAGACGGAGTACTGGGATCCGATGTACGAGGACTGCACGAACCTCATGGCGAAGCTCCCCGAGATCGCCGCGTACATCTACCGGATGAAGTACAAGGCGGACACGCCGATCGCGTCGAACCCGAAGCTCGACCTGGGCGGCAACTTCGCCCACATGATGGGATTCGCCAAGCCTTACGACGACGTGGCGCGGATGTACTTCATCCTCCACTCCGACCACGAGTCGGGCAACGTCTCCGCGCACACGACGCACCTCGTCGCCTCGGCGCTCTCCGACGCCTACTACTCCCTGTCCGCCGGCATCAACGGGCTGGCTGGCCCCCTCCACGGGCTGGCGAACCAGGAGGTC
>JACRNP010000018.1 GCA_016234845.1 Deltaproteobacteria bacterium
GTCGACGATCGATTTTCCGCCCGGGTGGACCGCCCAGAGGTCGATGTCGGGGAGGGCGAGCCCCGCGCCTCCGAGGGCCGGTTCCACCAGGCCGCGGATGTTCCCGCCGATGATCTTCGGCACGTAGGAGGACAGCGCGATGTCGAACCCCCGGTCCCCGATCTTCCAGGTCATGTCCTGCTCCCCCGCGGGGACGAGCGCGGATCGGAACTCCCCGATGCGCAGCGAGGGGGCCCCCGGCACGGGCGGACGGGCGGAAACGATCGCGGCGCCCGCGCCGTCGGCGAACAGGGAGTTCGCCAGCAGGTTGTCCTCCGAACCGGTGAGCTGGAGGTGCAGCGTGCCCAGCTCGACGCACATCACGAGGACGACGGCGGAGGAGTCCGCCGCGCAGAACTGGGCCGCCATCCGCAGCGCGGGGAAGGCCGCGTAGCACCCCATGAACCCGAGATGGTACCGCTGCGTCGCGTCGGACATCCCCAGTTCCCGGACGATGTGGAAGTCGGGTCCGGGGTTGTAGAAGCCGGTGCACGACACGGTGACGACGTGGGTCACGTCGCCGGGGCCGATCCCGGGGCAGTTCGAAAGGATCTTCCGCGCCAGCCGCACGGACATCTCCCGGGATTCGGCGGCGAAGATGTCGTTCCGCGCGGCGGTGCCCGGTCCGCGCAGCTTCCCGTCGGCGTCGCGCCGGAAGAAGGCGTCCTTTCCCTCCCCGTCGAAGTTCCGCAGGACGGAGTGCCGCCGCTCGATGCCGGAGTTGCGATACACGGCGCGGACGAGCCGCCTCTCCCGATCGCTTCCTGACCACTCCTGCATCTTCGCCATCGCCTCCTCCTGGTTGAAGGAGAAGTCCGGGAGAAGCGTGTCGATCCGATGGATCCAGGCGGTCATGGCTCCCTTTCGTTCCCGCGGGACGAACCGGTCCTTCAGGGGGTGCCCCGGACGGTGACGGCGATCGTCCCCTTCACGACGACCCGGTCGCCGACTCGGATGAGGCCGAGGACGGAGGGGGGTTTCAGGTCGAACTCCTTGAGCGACAAGGGGAATTCGACGTCGAAGGAGATCCGGTCCCCCTCTTCCCTCCAGTTGCCGGCGGTCGCGGGGATCTTCCGCTCCACGCCGCGGATCGCGAGGGTCGCCTCGATGGGCATCGTTCCTCCGGCGTCCTTCCGAAGCCGCTCGCGGAACGCCTCCGCGTCGATGTTCCGCGCAACCGCACGGATCACCGGGTGCCGGTCGGCCTGGAACATCTCCCGCATCTTCGTGTCCCGGGATTCGTTGCCGGTCCTCATCTCCGACACCGGGAACAGCACCTCCACGGCGGGAAGGGTCCGTCTCCCCGCGGCGTCCTTCGAAAGCGGCGCCGCGAAGGTCCGGGAGCGCGCGGTGCCGGAGAAGTCGTGGAGCGTGGAGGTGGCCAGGAAGCGGACGTCGCAGTTCCCCTGCAGCTCATCGGCGAAAGCGGGACCCGCCAGCAGGGTCACCAGGAGGAACGCGATCCTGAATTTCACGGGGGTACCGCTCCTCTCGCGCGTTCCCGGCGGGCGGGGAGGCACGCGTCGGGAGACTTCACTTACAATGATACCATGGACATGACGACCGCCTGGGTGCCCCCGATGCTGGCGGCGCAGCGGCTCTTCGAGATCTGGCTTTCGGCCCGGAACCGTCGTCGGCTCCTTGCCCGCGGCGGAGTGGAGCTCCGCCCGGAGACGCATCGCACGATGGTCGGCCTCCATGCGCTGTTCCTGGCTTCGCTGACGCTGGAATCGCACCCGTGGAGCGTACCCCTGGATCCCCTGACGTGGGGATGCCTGGCCGCCCTCGCGGCGGTTACGTTCCTGCGGTACTGGGCGATCTTCTCGCTCGGGGAGTTCTGGAGCACGCGGGTCATCGTCGTTCCGGGCGCCCGGGTCGTCCGGTCCGGTCCGTACCGGTTCCTCCGCCACCCGAACTACATGGCCATCGTGCTCGAATTCCTGATCCTCCCGGCCCTGGTGCGCGCCCCCGCCACTCTCGTGCTGTTCTCCGCCGCCAACCTGGCGGTGCTGCGCCAGCGGATCCGGATCGAGGAGGGCGCGTTGATCGGGTGCACGGACTACGCGGACCGGTTCGCCGGTTCATTCGTATTGCGGAATCCGGAGAATGGGTATAATGCCTCCGGGAAGACGGGAATCCACTATCGGGAGGGATCGATCATGGTCGGGACGCCCAGGAAATCGGCCGAAAGCGAGGAGGAATATTTCGCACGCCTGGAGTTCGAGCGGAGGAAGCGGATCGAGGAGGAGAAGCAGAGGAAGATGGCCGCCCAGGAAAAGCAGCGGCAGCGGGATCTGCACTTCATGCACTGCCCCAAGTGCGGCATGGAGCTGATCGAGGTGGACTACAAGACCCTGAAGGTCGACCGCTGCTCCTCGTGCGACGGGGTCTGGATGGACGCGGGGGAGCTGGAGGCCGCGGTGGAGCTCGAGAAGGGGTTGCTGGGGCGGATCTTCGGGCTGTGACCGGCTCCGCGGTCAGCGGAGCCGTCTCAGGTAGATGAGCTTGTCGTCGCCCATCGCGTAGTAGTCGGGAAGCGTGGCGGCGAGAGTGCATCCGGCCTTGTCGTAGAATACCCGCGTGGAGCCGTAGCTCTCCTGCGACGACGTTTCGATCACCAGGAGGTACCCCCCGCGTTTGAGGACCTCCTCCTCGACGAACGACAGGATGGTCCTGCCGTACCCTTTCCCCATCCGGTCCGCCCGCGTGGCGATCCAGTACAGGTCGAAGGTCCCCGCGGTCATGGTGTTCTTTCCGAAGCAGGCGTACGCGGCCACCGTGCCGTCCTCCTCGGCCAGGACGTACGGGTGGTAATCCTCCTGCTCCTTCTTCGTCAGGGCGATGTCGACCAGCTCCATCGCCACGTCCACCTCGAACGGCTTGAATGCGCGGGTCCCGGCGATCAGCGCCCGGATCGCCTCGCGGTCCCCGGGCTCGATGGGGCGGATGCGCGTCACCTGGGGCCCAGCGCGATGCCCAGCCGGAGGATCTCGCCGACGAGCTCCGGGTAGGAGAGGCCGTTGGTCCGGGCGGCCCGCGCCATTCCCGCGTCGGGGGAGATGTCGGGGTTGGGGTTCACCTCGAGGACGAACAGGTCGCCCCGGTCGTTCATCCGGAAGTCGACGCGGGCGTAGCCGGTCAGACGGAAGATGCGGGCGCACGCGAGGGCGGTCCCCGACAGCCGCGAGAGCAGCTCGGGCGGCGCCTCCGCGGGGCACACCGGCGCGATCTCCGCGTAGGACGGGTGGGTCGAATCCCACTTCGACTCGTAGGTGCACAGGTGCCACCGCGGGTTCCGGTACACCAGCTCCGCGGGCGGGAGCGCCCGGTGCGGGTCCGCCGCCGTCCCGTTCCCGAGCACTCCGACGTTGAATTCCCGCCCGCCGGCGTACTCCTCCGCGAGGGCGTCCTGGCGGAACACCTCCTTGAGCCACCGGACCTGCCGGCGAAGGCCGGCCAGGTCCCGCACGAAGCTGTCCTCGGTGATCCCGGCGGAGCCGTCCTCGTTGGCGGGCTTGACGACCAGCGGGTACGGGATCTCCGGGTCCCCGTCCGGATCGGCGGAGAAGAGCCGGAATCGCGGGGTGGGGATGCCGTTGGCGGCCAGCAGCTGCTTGGTGAGCGCCTTGCTGTTGCAGATCCCCAACGTGAGCGGGCCGTTCCCGGTGTACGGAATGCGGAGCAGCTCGAGGAGCGCGCAGGCGTGGAGCTCCTTCTCCGGCGACAGGTACGGGCATTCGCTCAGGTTGAACACCGCGTCCGGACCCGACGCGCGAAGCGAGGAGACCAGCTCCCCGGCGTCCTTGCCGAAGGTGTGCGGCCATGCGTCGTGACCGCGCGCGGCCAGCGCGTCGGCGACCGCCTTCGCGCTCACCGCCAGGTCCATGTCCTCGCGGATCTCCTCCTTCACGTCCTTGATCGACTCGAACACGGAGGTGTAGAGGACGGCGATGCGCGCGCCCGTCACGGCCACGGGAGTCAAGCGGCCGTCCTGCCGAGGCGGGACAGCGCGTGGGAGAGGATCTCCGAGACGAGGGAGAGATAGGGGAGTCCCATCCGCTCCGCCATGATCGGAAGGTCGCCGTACCCGGGGGAGAGCCCGGGGAGCGGGTTGCACTCGATGAACTGCGGCGTGCCGGACGCGTCGAGCCGGAAGTCGATCCGCGAGAAGTCGAGGCACCCGAGGGCCCGGTAGATCCCCAGCGCGCACCGCTCGATCTCCCCGAGGGTCTTCCCGGGCAGATCCGGAGGAACGCGGTACGACACCCGGTTCTCCCAGTCCCGCTTCACCTCGAGGGAGTAGACGAACTCGGACGTGGGAACCGATTTCGGCACGATCTCCATCATCCCGGCCACGCGCGGCGGGTCGTTCCCGAGCACCCCCACCGTGACCTCCGCCCCCGGAACGAACGCCTCCACCAGCGCTTCCTGCCGGTACGTCTCCGTCACGAACCGGACCATGTCGCGCGCCTCCTCCAAGGTGGTGGCGCGGGATTTGAGGCGGACCCCCTTGCTCGACCCTTCGAAGGCGGGCTTGACGATGACCGGGCAGGGGAACGGCAGCGTCGTGAATTCGGCGGCCGAACGGAACGCGCGGAAGGCGGGGGTCGGGAACCCCTCCTGCAGGACCAGCTTCTTGGCGACCGGCTTGTCGAGGGTGACCGACAGCGTCAGCGGATCCGAGCCGACGTACGGGATGCGGAGCATCTCGAGGAGCGCGGGCACGTGCGCCTCGCGGCAGCGGCCCCCCTCCCCTTCCGCGATGTTGAAGACGATGTCGGGGGCCGCCTCCCGCACCGCGTCCACGAACGCCGCCCCCGCGGGGAGGCGGCGGACGTCGTGGCCAAGCCGGGAGAGGGCGTCGCAGATGTGGCCCACCGTCGCCTCGGAATCGTACTCCTCGAAGGCGTCTTCGGGCAGGTGATCGGGGTGGGCGGCCGGCTTTACGTTGTAGGCGAGGCCGACTCGCACCGGCGCTTTCTCCTGGCCATCCGCTCGTTCCCCGCGGGGATGAGCGCCCGGACCTCCCCCGTCAACAGGCGGTAGACGTCGTTGCGCGCCGAGGGGAGGGCGGTTTCCGGACGGGCCGACGGGCGTCCGTCGGCCCGGGCCTCCTCGTAGCTCACGATGATCCCCTCGTAGTTCCGGAGGACGGTCCGGTCCTCGCCCATCGACAGGATGTAGGTCGGCATCAGCGGGATCTTCCCGCCGCCGCCGGGCACGTCGACGACGTAGGAAGGGATGGCGAGGCCGGAGGTGTGGCCGCGCAGCGCCTCCATGATCTCGATCCCCTTCGTCAGCCGCGTGCGGAAATGCTCGAGCCCGCGGACCATGTCGCACTGGAAGAGGTAGTACGGGCGGACCTTGGCCTTCAAAAGCTCCGTGTTGAGCTTCCGGATGATCTCGGCGTGGTCGTTCACCCCTTTCAGGAGGACGGTCTGGTTGTTCACCGGGACGCCCGCCCGCAGCAGCCGGTCGCACGCCTGGCGCGCCTCGGCGGTGACCTCCCGCGGGTGGTTGAACTGGGTGTTGATCCAGATCGGGCCGTGCTTCTCCAGGACGGCGCACAGCTCGTCGTCGATCCGCATCGGCAGGACCACGGGTACGCGGGTCCCGATCCGGATGACCTCGACGTGCGGGATCTTCCGCAGGCTCTTCAGGATGTAGTCGAGCCGCTCGGTCGGGAGCGTCAGCGGGTCGCCGCCGGAGATGATGACGTCGCGGATCTCCTCGTGACGTTTCACGTAGGCGAACATCTTGGAAAGCTCGAATTCGGTCTTGGCGGCTTCGCCCAGCGACCAGATCCGCTTCCGGGTGCAGTGCCGGCAGTACATGGAGCAGAAGTTGGTGACCACCAGGAGGCACCGGTCCGGGTACCGGTGGGTGAGCCCGGGGACCGGCATGTCCTTTTCCTCCTCCAGCGGGTCGTCCTCGCCGCCCTCGACGCCGAAATACTCCTCGGCGGAAGGAGTGGCCTGGCGGGCGATCGGGTCGTCGGCGTCGTCGAACCGGACGAGGGAAAGGTAGTACGGCGTGATCCCCATGCGGTAGAGGTCGGTCACGCGGGAGAGGAGGCGGATCTCCTCCGCGGAAAAGCCGCAGAGGCCGGCGAGGTCTTCCACGGAGGTGATGCGGTGGGCCAGCTGCCAACGGTAGTCGTTCCACTGCTCGCGCGTGACCTGCGGCCAGGGCAGGCCGACCGGCGCGGTCCTTCCCTTCGGGCGCCTCAGCGGTACGGCGTCGTCACCGGGATGGGTCTCCATGGTCCTCCTCGATTCCCCCCGCGTCCGGGGTGGATGGCCGGGGCCGCCGCCCCCGCTTTAACGCCCGCTCGTGCGCACCCAGAGAAAGTCGACGAGCGTCTTCCCCTTGTTCGAGAACGCGAACTCCTGCTCGCCCGCGAAGTAGAGGCTCTCGCCCTTGCGGGCCACGTAGGCGATCTGCCCGAGCCGCAGCGTCAGACGCCCGGCGAGGACCTGGATGTAGTTCTCCCCTTCCTGCGCCGGTTCCGGGGGCGTCTGCCTTCCCGGGGCGATCGTGGCGCGGTAGGCGACCAGGGAGCGGTAGCGGCTCTTGGGCAGGAGCGTGTCGAACGTCTTGTATCCGGTGACCTCGGAGGGGAGGGCGTCGCTCTTCCGGAAGAGCACCTTCTCCTCGTCCACGTCGGCGAAGAAGGAGGAGGGCGTTTCGTTGAGGGCGGTGAGGATCTCGAAGAGGTTGGCGACGGAGGGGGAGGTGAGGTTGCGCTCGACCTGGGAGATGGCGCCTTTCGTGAGGCCGGCGCGCTCCGCCAGATCGGCCTGCGCGAGTCCGTTGATCTGCCGGAGATGCTTGATCCTCGCTCCGATGTCGATCACGGGACTGTTTTTTAAACCCTCCGTTTAATAAACCTACCCAAAGTTTAAAAACTCCGGTTCATCGTGTCAACCGGAAAATGCCGAATCCCATTAAGATTTTTAATATTCGACCTGCGCCCTCTAATCACGGAGGGACGGTTCCCTATACCCGGAAAAACGGCTTTCCGGATGGGCCGCGGAGCGGGTTCGCGTCGCGTGAGGCCTTGCCCGGCGCGGATTCCGGAGCGACGCGCTTTGTTTACGCGATCGGCTTCCGTGTCGGAACCGCAAGGCGTCGTCCGTCGGTGGAAATCGCCGATCGGATTCGCCGGGGGGACCTTTGTTGACTTCGGGGAGAAAATCGGGGACAATTCTCCTCCGCAGGTGGGGGAGTAGCTCAGCTGGGAGAGCACCACGTTCGCAACGTGGGGGTCGAGGGTTCAATCCCCTTCTCTCTTCACCACGAACATGTACCAGGGGATTGAACCGGCATCGGGCGCCGAGCGATTAGCGAGCCCCGCCCGCGGTCGATGAAAACCATGGCCGCTGGGGTCCCCTTCCCAAGAATGCAGGAGGGGGAGATGAGCGCGACGCACGGGAGGGCGTCAGCCCGATGCCGCGCCGCCAAGGGCCGCCCCACTCCCGGATGAACTGCGCTCCCTGGGGTACCCCGCGAATTAATACCTTGGGGCAATCGCCTGGATGGCCGCCCCTTTCCCGGACGAACAGCGCTCCCTTGGGGTACCCCGCGAAATACTGCCTTGGGGCAAGCCTCATCGGTCAATCCCCTTCTCCTCCTTACCTTTGCTGCTTTTGATCTTATATGTGTTCCGGTTTCTTCTTTTCCCCGGTTTACGGTTTCGCAGTCCCCCGCGGTCGGTAGTATCATCCGAGGATGACGTTCTCCCTCTCCGCGCCGCTGTTCGTGCAGGTGGCCGTGCCGCTGCCGATCGACCACCCGTTCACCTACCGCGTTCCGGCGGGAGAGGAGCACCGGGCGCAGGTCGGCGTCCGCGTCCTGGTCCCCTTCGGGCGGCGCAAGCTCACCGGCCTCGTGACCGAGATCACCGACGCCTCCGCCCTGGAGGGGCGCGAAGCGAAGGACCTGCTCGCCTTCCTCGACGACTCCCCGTACGTGTCCGAGCGCCAGCTCGCATTTCTCGCCGCCGCCGCAAGGCGGTGCCTCGCGCCGATGGGGGAGATACTGCGCACCGCGCTTCCCCGCGGCCTCCCCAGGAAGGAGGCTCCCGCGGCGCCGCGGGCGGAGACGTTGTTCCGTCTTCCCGGCCCGGAGCCGCGGGACGCCATGACTCCGAAGCAGCGGGAGGTGTTCGAGACGGTCCGCGCCCCGGGCGGCCTGTCGTCGGCCGACCTCTCGGCGCGGGTTCCGGGCGGCGCGGGCGCCGCGAAGCGGATGGCGGGCCGCGGCCTCCTCGTCGCGGAGA
>JACRNP010000019.1 GCA_016234845.1 Deltaproteobacteria bacterium
CCCCATCGAAGGATTTTGGACACAGTTTGGACACAGGCGGCTTTCCGGGCGCAAAAAAAGGGGCTGCGGAAACCGCCACCCCCTGATTTATTTGGTAGCGGGGCCAGGATTTGAACCTGGGACCTTCGGGTTATGAGCCCGACGAGCTACCGGACTGCTCCACCCCGCGTCATGAATTGCTAAATATACCCCTCGTCCGCCACTGTGTCAACCTCGGTTTATCAACACAGGAGGGCAGACAGGTGTAATCGCGCGATCCTCTCCCAGCCCCCCACTCTCGTAAATCCCGCCGCGAATTGACTTTCGATCTTCCTTTCGCCGAAGCCGCCTGGAGCGACGCTTTGCTTCAGCCCGTTTACCCCAATACCCGCCGCCATTCTTTGCGCCGGCATGTTCGGTCCTGATCGTCATCACCAAATCTCCCGATCCAAGAGAAGCGCATTCCCGAGGGAAGGTTCGGCGGGAAGAGCGCCGCAGGCCGCGCGTACCGGATCATCCACCGGGGGGATGAGGCATAGGATCCCGCCGTACTCCATGATCTGCATTTCGGTCCCCGGCTCGATGCGGAATTTCTTCCGGAGCCCGGCGGGGATGACGATCTGCCCTTTCGACAGCGTCCTGACGGTTCCCACGGTTATCCAACCTTTCCGCTGATTCGTTCTACACCTTGAAAATAGTAGTACACCTGACAATATTCGTCGACCCACGCGACACACTCCATGGTTTTCGATTCCGGCACAGCAATTGAACCCAAAATAGTTCGTGTTTCGACAGACGAACGGGGATTTCACCGATTTGAGGTCACAATTTGTGACCTCAAATATAGGGGCTCGGATTCGGGCGGATCGGATTCTGGTCTCTTCCTGGTTTGACCAGGTCCGAAATCTGGAGGGTGACGGCTGTGGGTGTCCATCAACGAGGAAAAACGGATTCCATCAAGGATCTGCTGGTCAAGATCGCAAGGCGGGAGCATCTTGAGATCTCCGAGGGTGACAGCACCCCCTTTTCCGTTTACGCGTCGGCCTGGCTGGAGAAGAAGAAGGCGACCATCGCCAAGTCGACCTACGGCGATTACCGTTCGATCTGGAATAAATATGTCCTCCCCCACTTCGGGAACGCGCCGTTGTGCCGGGTGACAAGTCGCGACGTGGAAGAGTTCCTCGGCAGCCTCCCGGACATCTCCGCGAAGCGGAAGAACAACATCATGGTTCCGCTGAAGTGCCTGTTCAATGACGCCAGCCGGCGCGGGGAAATCGATGAATCCCCATCCGGGAACATCCGCCGGCTCAAGGAAATCAAGCCGTTCATCGATCCGTTCTCCTTCCGGGAAATGAATCTTCTCCTGGAGCGCGTCGATCCCCGTTACGAAGCGTATTTCACGACCGCGTTCCTGACCGGGATGCGGCCCAACGAGATGATCGCGCTGAAATGGCACACCGTGGATTTCGAGATGCGCTGCATCACGGTGCGACTGGAGGCTTCGCCAGGAACGACGTACGTATTTCCCGGGAAGACCGGCAGGCCTCTCGAAGTGAACAACCTTCGGAAACGGGTCTGGTATCCGGCGATCGCCGCGGCCGGGTTGCGCAGGCGCACGATGTACCAGACCCGCCATACCTTCGCGTCGCTCATGCTCGGCCACGGCGAGGATCCGCTATGGGTGGCGCGCATGCTGGGACACACAAGCCTGGACATGATATTCAAACATTACGGGAAGTTCGTCCGGAACAGATCCCGGAAGGACGGGGGAAGGTTCCTGGAGGGTCTCAAGGAGGCGGGGAAACCGGCCATCGGGAAGGACGGAAGCGACTCCGGTCGGTTATAGTACCTCCATCGAACACGAACCGGGAGGCGATCGGTGACCGCGCGGAACCACTCCTTGATGGCGATTTCTGGCCTGTTCTTCCTTCTTCTCGTCGCCGGGCGGACGAACGCACGGGCGGAAGGATTCGCGGAGCTGTATCTCGGAACGGCCGGAAACTGGAGAGCGGACACGAGCGTCTCCGAGACCCGGTCCTCGGGAACTACCTCCGCGGCGGCCACGATCGACCTCCCCTCCCCCACCGAGTTCGGGGTCCGTATCGGCGCGTGGCTCCCGAAGTACGACTACGCCGGCTTGGGCATCGACTTCGGGTACGCGCATGCCGACGCGCCCGGGGTGGAGATCACCACATTCCCGATGTCCATCCTTCTCGCCCTCCGGGCTCCGCTGTTCCGGACTCCGGACCGCCCCGGGGGACGGCTTCAGCCGTACGCCATTGCCGGCGTTTCGTTCTACATCGCCGACGTCAAGTTCCGGCTCGACGGGATGGGTGGGGACTCCTACCAGCTGAGCTGGCCCATGCCGTACGCCGCCAACACCGTGAACAAGGTTTTCGGTCCGTACCTGGCCGCGGGGCTCGCGTGGCAGCCGACGAAGCGCCTCGCGTTCTTCGGCGAATACCGGTACACGAGCTTCGACGTGGGATACGACACGACGAACTCGTTCCTCTTTCCGACGGCGAACGGAAGGGTGGATTCCACGGTCCGGGCCGACCGCGTCCTGTTCGGAATCTCGCACCGGTTCGGGACGGAAGCCCCGAAAAAAGAGGCGAACCTGTGAAGGCAGTGCTGATGAGCGGGCTTGGGGGCGTCGAACACCTCCACATCGGCGAACACCCGGATCCCGTCATGGGGGACGATGAGATCCTGGTGCGGATCCGCGCAACTGCGCTCAACCGCGCCGACCTGCTCCAGCGGCGCGGGAAGCACCCTCCTCCGAAGGGGGTGCCCGACATCCTCGGGCTCGAGATGGCCGGGGAGGTCGCCTCGGTCGGCCCCGCGTGTCGCGGCTGGAAGGCCGGAGACCGGGTCTGCGCGCTGCTGCCGGGAGGCGGGTACGCGGAGCGGGTCGCCATCCCCGCGGGCCTCGCGATGCGGATCCCGGATAACCTCTCCTTCGAGCAGGCGGCGGCGATCCCCGAAGTGTTCCTGACGGCGTACCGGAACCTGTTCGACGTGTGCGGGCTGAGCGCCGGGCATACCGTGCTGATCCACGCGGGGGCAAGCGGAGTCGGGACCGCGGCGATCCAGCTGGTCAAAGAAGCGGGGGGAAGCTCCCTCGTCACCGCGGGATCCCCCGAAAAGATCGCCCGGTGCGTCGCGCTGGGCGCCCGCGCGGGTTGGAACTACAAGGACGGGCCGTTCGCCCCGTGGGTCGCGGAGAAGACCGGGGGGCGCGGAGTCGACATCGTGCTGGATTTCGTGGGAGCGCCGTTCTTCGAGCAGAACCTGCAATCCCTGGGAGTTAACGGGAGGATGGCCGTGATCGGGACGCTCGGCGGCGCCGAGGTGGAGAAGTTCAGTTTACGGACGCTCATGTCGAAGCGGCTGACGGTCGCGGGGGCGGGGCTTCGATCGATGGACACGGCGCGGAAGATCGCGCTCACCCGCGCATTCTCGGAGTTCGCCACCCCCCGGTTCGCCGATGGAAGGCTTGTACCGGTCGTCGATTCCGTCTTCGATTGGACGGAGGTGGGGAAGGCCCACCTGCGGATGGAGTCGAACGCCAACGTCGGGAAGATCGTCCTGCGGGTGACGGGATAGCGTCGGGGGAGTAAGATGTTCGGTATTTCCGGCCGTGGGAGGAGTACGATGCGCTACGCGCTGGCGTGCCTGTTCGTCGTCGCGGTCCTGTTGACGATCTCCTTCCGCGACTCACACGGTGTGCTGAATCCCCATGTAAAGCCCGAACCGTGCGGAAGCTGCCACACCAAGGTTCCCACCGAGGCCGAAGGCCGCGCAGGAGACTACTTCCTCCTGAAGGACACCATCGACGACACCTGCCACGTCTGCCACGAGAAGACGTGCTGCAAGCCGGGGTCGCTGCACGGAAAAAACCACCCGAGCAACATCGACCGGTGGGACCGGAAATTGTTCCGCCGTCCGAAGTCCCTTCCGCTGCACAACGGCTTCATCACGTGCAACACCTGCCATCTGCACACCAAGCCGGACGGGCCTTCGTACATGATGGTGCGGATCGTGAAGATCGACGGGAAATCGATCGATTGGTCGAAGCTCTGCACGGACTGCCACGAAGGATACTGACGGGGGCTACCGCTTTCCGAACTTCCCCTTCGTGCGGGGGAACGACCGTTTCCCGGATGCTTTCGATCCGCGTTTCCATGAGGGTTTGGGCTGGCGGGGGCCTTTCCGCTCGGCGTCCCGCGCCTCCTTCGCCGCCTTCTCCCTGTCGTCCGCTTTCTTCCGTGCCGCCTGGGCGATCGCCTGCTTCACGATCCTTCGCCTGGCCCGGTCCGCCGGCGTCTCGACCCGCTTTTCGTGTCGAGGGACGTCGGGCGGCGGCCCTTTTTCCGCGGACTCGACAACGCGGCGGTCCATGTATTCGTTCAACTCCCGGACCTCCTTCGCCGTCAGGTACCGCCACTCCCCCGGCTCGAGACCGGTGAGCTCCAGGGGCCCGATGGCCGCGCGGCGAAGCTTGGTCACCCGGTGCCCGATGGCATCGAACATCTTCCGGACCTGGTGGTACCGCCCTTCCGCGATCGTGAGGGAAACCCACGCCTTGCCGCCCTTCTTCTCCAGGAAGTTCACCTGCGCGGGGTTGGTCATCTTCCCTTCGATCGGCAGGCCCCGTCGCAGGACGTTGAGATCCGACGGCCGGGGGACGCTCATCAGCTTGGCGACGTACGTCTTCTCCACGCCGAAACGCGGGTGCGTGAGGCGGTAGGCGAACTCGCCGTCGTTGGTCAGCAGAAGCAGCCCCGTGGTGTGGAAGTCGAGGCGGCCTACGGGAAAGACGCGGGTGGACAGCTCGCCGATCAGCGCCGGGGCGGTCTTGCGACCCTCCCGGTCCTTCATCGAGGTGACCACGTTGTCGGGCTTGTACAGCATGATGTAGATCTTCTCTTCCCGGACCGGAACCAGGGTGCGCCCGTCGAGCCGCACCTCCTGCGTGGACGGGTCCCACAGCGTGCCGGGGTCGATCACAGCCGAACCGCCGATGGTCACCCGGCCGTTGCGGACCATCTCGTCGGCCACGCGGCGGGAGACGCCGGCGGCCATGGAGATGTACCGGTTTAATCTCTCAATCGCCATTGGGGGTTTCGCCCGTCTCCCCCGCTTCCTTCGATGCGGCTTCGGCCAGGTCGGCCTCGGTGACGTCCCCGGGGATCCGTCCCTCCGCGGCGACGGGGGCGTCACCCGAAGGGGCCGCCTCGGCGAGGCTCGCGGCGAGCTCGTCGCCCCCCTGGTCGACCGCCCCGTCCGGGATCGCGGGCAGGTGGGCCGCCGGCCGGGCGCCTTCCACCGGGGTGGCGGAGGACGATGCCAGGAACTCCTCGATCTCCCGCATCGACGGCAGGTCGGAGAGCGACCCGATGCTGAAGATCTCCATGAACTCGCGCGTCGTGCCGAACAGGAACGGCTTCCCGGGGACGTCCTTCTTCCCCGTCACCCGCACCAGTCGGCGCTCCATCAGGGTCTTCAGAGACCCTGCGCAGTCCACGCCGCGGATCTGCTCCACTTCCTGGCGGGTCAGCGGCTGCTTGTAGGCGATGATCGCCAGCGTCTCGAGCGCGGCGCGGGAAAATCGGGGGGGTCTCACGTCGAACAGCTTGCGGACGTGCTCCTGGTTCGCCGGGTTCGTGCGGAACTGGAGCCCCTTGGCGACCTCCTCCAGCAGGATGCCGGACGACTCCGCCGGGTACTTCGCCCGAAGGATGTCGTGCACCTCCCGGAGCTGGGCGCGGGACAGGTTCCCCAGAAGTTTCCGGGCCTTGTCGATCGGGATCGGCTCCGCGGAAACCAGGAGCAGGCTCTCCAGGATCGAGGCGGCGTGGGGTAGGTCCGCTCCCGCCGCGCCGGTCTCGGGTTCCCCCGCGTCGGCCGAAAGAAGCTCGTCGACGGTGATCGGCTCCGCCCGCGGCGGATCCGCAGCCGCGGTTTCAGTCGATGTCGGTGGCGTCGTGTTCCGGTTCTCGTCCATTCTCGCTCTCCCGTACGGCGGGTACGATGCTGATCATCCCCAGCGGGATGGCCTGGTACAACCGGATCGTCTTGAGGCGGACGAGCTCCAGGATGCCCAGGAAAAAGGACACGATCTCGTTGCGCGACTCGCAGTGCGCGACGATGCTCTCGAACTTGACGGACCCCTCTTCCCGGATCCGGTCGAGGATGTAGTTGATGGCGTCGGCGATGGTGATCCGTTCGACGAAGACCTCGTGGGCGTCGCCCTCCGGCATGCGGGCGAGGACGTCCTTGAAGGCGGTGATGAGGTCCGCCAGCGACAGCTCCGTGATGACGATCTCCTCCTCCGGCAGCTCCTCGCCCAGGAAATCGCGGACGAACACGTCCCGCCCCAGCACCGGCCGATCGCCCAGGCGGGCGGCCGCCTCCTTGAACCGCTCGTACTCGATGAGCCGGCGGGAAAGCTCCGCGGCCATCACCTCGGGGTCCTCCTCCTCCGGCGCATCGTCCTCGTGCCGCGGCAGGAGCGACTTCGACTTGATGTGGATGAGCGTCGCGGCCATCACCAGGAACTCGCCCGCCACGTCGAGGTTCAGCGTCTTCAGCACGTCGAGGTAGGCGAGGTACTGCTCGGTGATCTTCGCGATGGGGATGTTCTCGATGTCGAGCTTCTGGTCGCGGACCAGGTGCAGCAGGAGGTCGAGCGGCCCCTCGAAAACCTCGAGGCGCAGCGGCATCGACTCGACGGGGCTCGCCGGGCCGGCGTCGGGCTTTTCCTCAGATCCGGACAGCGTCGCGGACCTCCGTCATCTTGGCGGCGGACACGACCTTGGCTCTCGCGGTCCCCTCGTCGAGGATCTCCCGGACGGACACGCCGCTCTCCACGATCCTCCTGCGCTCCTCGCGGACGGGCGAAAGGACCTTCTCCATCCCCTCGTACATCCACTTCTTGCACTCGATGCAGCCGATTCCGGCGGTGCGGCACCCCCGGTCCACCCGGGCGACGGTGTCCTCGTCGGAGAAGATCTTGTGGTAGGAGAAAACGTTGCAGATCTCCGGGTTCCCGCGGTCGGTGCGCCGCTGGCGGGCCGGGTCGGTGACCATCGGCTTCACCTTGTTCCACACCTCCTCCGCCGTGTCGGAGAGAAGGATCGCGTTCCCGAAGCTCTTGCTCATCTTCCGGTTGTCGGTGCCCAGGAGCTTGGGCGTCTCGGTCAGGTACGCCTCGGGGATGACGAACGACTCCCGGTAGAGGAAGTTGAACCGGCGGGCGATCTCCCGGGTGAGCTCCAGGTGCGGCACCTGGTCGATGCCGACCGGGACCAGGGAGGCGTCGTACATGAGGATGTCGGCCGCCTGCAGGACGGGGTAGCCGAGGAAGCCGTACGTGTGCAGGTCGCGCGTGGTCTGCTCCCGGAGCTGCTCCTTATAGGTGGGGTTGCGCTCCAGCCACGACAGCGGAGTGATCATGGACAGGAGCAGGTGCAGCTCCGCGTGCTCGATTACATGGCTCTGGGTGAACAGCGTCGCCTTCCGCGGATCGATCCCGGACGCTATCCAGTCGATGATCATGTCGTCGATGCTCTCGCGGATGATCTCCGTGCGGTCGTACTCGGTGGTCAGCGCGTGCCAGTCGGCGGCGAAGAAGAAGCAGTCGTACTCCTCCTGGAGCTTCTTCCAGTTCACCAGCACCCCGATGTAGTGCCCGAGGTGCAGCTTGCCGCTCGGCCGCATTCCGCTCAATACCCGTTTCCGCAACGCCTATCCCCTTCCTCGCGTGATGGGTCAGCCGCCCAGGATGAACGACGACAGCGTGTCGACGATCCGCCAGATTATACCAACGGGGCCGAACATGAGAAGCAGGAGAACGATCATCGTGCCGTACCGCTCGACGGAGGCGAGTGCCATGGACGGACGCGGCGGAAGCAGCCCCACGGCGATCCGGCCGCCGTCCAGCGGCGGGACCGGGATCAGGTTGAACATCGCCAGCAGGCAGTTGAACTGGACCGACACCACGCACATGAGGCTCAAGGGGACGGTGACCATCCGCGCGGTCGAGTCGGCCAGGGGGGCGGTGCCGTGCGTCATCGCCTGGAGCAACAGCGCCGGGTCGAGAGCGGTCAGGATCCGGAAGAGGATGCCCGAAACGGCCGCCAGCGCGAGGTTGGTCGCCACCCCGGCTACGGCAACGTAGATCGGGTCGCGCTTCTGGTCGTGGAGCAGCCGGAAATTCACCGGCACCGGCCGCGCCCACCCGAAGATCATGCCGGTGCCCAGCAGCAGCATCATGCCGGGGATGAGGATCGTCCCGAACGGATCGATGTGCGGGATCGGGTTGAGCGTCACCCGCCCCAGCATCTTGGCGGTCGGGTCGCCCTTCTTGAACGCGACCCACCCGTGCGCCGCCTCGTGGAAGGTGATCGCGAGGACGACCGGGATGGCGTAGATGGACAACTTGTGCAGGAACTGCGATATGTCGGGCAATATTTTCGTCCTCTCCGGTCGGGAAGCGGTTATTTTACCACCGAATCCGGTCGTGGGAAGCGCGAGAGGACGAATGCGATCTCCTCGGCCCTGCTGCGGAGCTCGCCGGCGAATTTCCGCTCGAGGACGGCGTCGAAGATCTCCTTGTACATCGGACCGGAAGGGTACCCCATCTCCAGGAGATCCTGGCCCTTGACCTGCAGTCGGACGCTTTTCAGTTGCGTAAAGTACAGGGAGATATATCGTTTTATATCGGGGTGTTTCGAGCGGGCCATCAGGTAAAGGATCACCTCGTTGGGGAGAGGCGACAGGATGTCGTGGATCGTCTTCCGGGAGATCGACGGCGTCGAGATCAACCGCTGGGAGACGCTCAAGCCCTCGTCCTTGCACACGCGGACCCACTCCCGTACCCGGGACCGCACCCCCAGGTCCCGGGCCAGCGCCTTTCCCTCGGCCGGCGGCAGCGGGTCCAGGAGCGAAAGGAGCAGGACCGCCCCCTTCTCCACCTTCTCCTCCAGGAACAGGAGGGAGAACCACCCCAGCACCTCCTGCGTTTCCTCCAGGAGGGACATCTGCCCCTTGTCCAGCGTGAGGGCCGGGTGGATCGACGGCCCGATCCCGAGCTCCGCCAGGCGCCGCAGGATCGACACCGGGTCCTCCTCGTCGAGGATCAACTCCAACTCGCCGAACAGGCGCGGCTTCGGCAGCCGTCCGATGAGGTCCAGCCGCACCGCGTTGCGGATCAGGTTCAACGTGTGGCGGCTGATGGCGAACCCGAACCGCCGCTCGAACCGCATCGCCCGGAGGATCCGCGTGGGGTCCTCGACGAACGAGAGCGAATGGAGGACCCGGATGACCCGCTCCTTGATGTCCCTCTGGGCGCCGAAGAAGTCGATCAGCTCGCCGAATCCGCCCGGGGAGAGGCGCACCGCGAGCGTGTTGACGGTGAAGTCGCGGCGGTACATGTCCTGCTTCAGGGAGCTGTACTCCACCGTGGGGAGCGCGGCCGGCTCCAGGTAATACTCGACCCGGGCGGACGCCACGTCCACCTTGAATCCGTCGGGAAAGACGAGCACGGCGGTGCCGAACTTGTGGTGCGGCCGCACCCGCGCACCCTCCTCCTTCCCGAACGTCTCCGCGAACAGGATGCCGTCCCCCTCCACCACGAGGTCCAGGTCGAGGTTTTCCGTCCGCATCACCAGGTCGCGGGCGAACCCGCCGACCGCGTACGCCCGCATCCCCAGCGCGGCGGCGCACTCCCCGGCGGACCGGAGGAGCGCCATCACCCGGTCCGGGAGCCGTTCCCGCATCAGGTGCGCCACGCTCTTGGGCCGCGCCATCGCGCCCTCGGACGGGACGTCCTCCTCGGTATCCGGGTGCTCGACGTCCCGGACGTCGTAGAGGAACCGGAGCAGGCCGGTCCGCGTGATGATGCCGACCAGCTCCTTCCCGTCCACGACCGGGACCAGGCGCTGGTTCTTCCCGATGATCACCTCCTGGATCCGCTCGATCCCGGCGTCCGGGGCGACCACCTCGAAGTCGCCGTTCATGTACTCCGCCGCCGTCTCCTCCCCCAGCCCGTGGTAGGCGGCCTTCTCCACCACCTGCCGGGTGAGGATCCCCACCACTTCGGACCCGCGGACCACGGGAACGGCGTTGATGCCGGAGCGCGCGAGCACCCGGTGGACGTCGTGGATCGTGCTGGCGGCGTCGACGGTGCGCGGAGGGGAAACCATCAGGTCCGCCGCGGTGCGATACGGGATGACTCTCTCGGCCAGCACGCGGAGCACCCGCTCCCGGACCTGGAAGATCGTGGCGTCCTTGACGGAGGCCGACGCGGCGTACGGGTGGCCGCCGCCGCCGAACTCGCGCATCACGGCCCCCGCGTCCACCTCCGGCTTGCGGCTGCGCCCCACCATAACCACCCGGTCGCCCATCTGGCACAGGACGAAGAGGACGTTCACCGCCTCCATGTCCCGCAACTTGTGGACCAGCAGCGCCAGGTCGCCCACGTACTCCTCGCGGCGCGCCTCCGCGATCACCACCTCCACCCCGTGGATCGTGTAGGAGTGCGACCCCTGGATCAGGTCGTAGAGCAGGGAGATCTGCTCGGAGGTCAGATCGCGCGCCAGGATGTCCGAGACCAGCGAAAGCTTCGCCCCGCAGGCGAGCAGGTGCGCGGCCGCCAGGTAGTCGTCCACCGTCGTGGAGGGGAAGATGAGCGACCCGGTGTCCTCGTAGATCCCCAGCATCATCACGGTGGCTTCGTCCGCGGAGATCGGGATTCCCCGCTCCTGGAGCAGCTGGACGAGGATGGTCGTGGTGGAGCCGACCGGCCGGATGACCTCCCCGGCGCCCGTAAGGTCGGATGTCTCGTCCGGGTGGTGGTCGTATACGTGCACCTCCACCCCGGGCTTCCCCACCAGGTCGCCGAAGACGCCGATCCGCGAGCTGTTCCGGATGTCGACGAGGATCAGGCGGGACACCTTGTCGAGGTCGATCTCGCGCGGCTTGCGCATCGGGAGGGTGTAGAACGCCGACTGGACGAGGAACCCCTTGACCGACTCCTCCTGCGACCCGGGAAGGACGCAGACCGCGCCGGGGTACAGCTTGTGCGCCGCCAGCATCGACGCGATCGTGTCGAAGTCGGCGCCGACATGGGTCGTGATGACTTCCACGCCTTTATCTTACGGGAATCGCGGGGAAAAAGGGCGGGGAGGTGATCCCGCGGCCCACCGGTCAGCCGCGGGGGTGGTGCTTGCGGTGGATGTCCCGAAGGCGCTCGGAGGTGACGTGGGTGTAGATCTGCGTGGTGGCGATGTCGGCGTGGCCCAGCAGCACCTGGACGACGCGCAGGTCCGCTCCCCGCTCCAGCAGGTGGCTGGCGAAGGAGTGGCGAAGCGCGTGGGGGGATATCCTGTGGGAGATCCCCGCCTCCCGCGCCCAGAAGGCGATCCGGTTCCACACGGTCTGCCGGGTGATCAGCGGGCGGTCCCTCCCCCCCCGCCGGACGGACGGCGGAAGGTTCCGCCCCCTTCGCGTCGCGAAGAGGTGGTTGCTGCTTCGATTTCCCAGCAGCTCGGGCCTGCCGTTCCGCAGGTACTCCCGCAGGACGTCGAACGCGATGGGGGCCACGGGCACCATCCGCTCCTTGCTCCCCTTGCCGATGACGCGCAGGAAGCTCGACTCGGGATCGTCCCGGTTCTCCACGAGGTTTTCGAGCCGGAGCGACACGATCTCCGACACCCGGAGGCCCGTGGCGTACATGAGATACAGGATCGCCCGGTCGCGTCTTCCCTCCGCCCTGGCGCCGTCGGGCGCCGCGAGCAGTCGTTCCACCTCGGAGAACGTGAGGAGGTTCGGCAGGGGGCGCCCGATCCGCGGCGCGCGGACCTCCGAGATCGGGTCCTCGTCCAGGCGACCCTCCCGGACGAGGAACCGGTAGAAGGAGCGCAGGGTGGACACGTGCCTCGCCGACGAGCGGGCCGACAGCCCCCCTTCGCGGAGGCCGGTCAGGTACGCGAGGAAACCGGATCGCGAAAACGCCCGGGCGTCGATCCCCTTCTCCTCGAGGAAGTCGACGAAGCGGCGCAGGTCGGCGCCGTACGATTCGAGCGTGTTCGGAGAGAGGCGGCGCTCCGTGGAAAGATGGAGCAGGAACGATTCGGCGAGGGCGTCGTTGTCCATCAGCCGGAAGGGGGGAGGGGGATGTCCACGATCCGGGCCTCCATCGTCGCGAGGTCCACCACCGCGCACGTGGGCTTTCCCTTCATGAAGCCGCACGTCTCGCCCGGGTTCAGCACGAGGGCGCGCCCGACGCGCATCGTCATGGGCCGGTGGGTGTGTCCGAACAGGACGAGGTCGAACCGCCCGCTCCCTCCCAGCTCTCCCCGCAGCTCGTCGAAGGAGTGCGCCATCAGGACCTTGCGATCCGACACGGTCAGGATAACCGGCCCCTCGCGGAAGTCGAAGCGGGATTCGCCGCGGAACGCGTCCCGCCGGTGGTCGTTGTTCCCGAAGACGCCGTGGAGCGGGACCCCCAGCTCCTCGTACCCGGAGAGGATCCCGGGGTCGCAGACATCCCCCAGGTGAAGGACGGCGCCGACCCCTTCCGCGCGGAAGAGCGCAAGCGCAGCGTCGACGGGGGCGCGCTGGTCGTGGGAATCGGAGAGAATGCCGGCCTTCACCCGTTCGCCCCGATGGAGGCGAGAAGGGCGGCGCGGGTCTCCTCCTGCCGCGCCGGGTCCGTGATCTTCCGGCCGTCCCGGTCGACCACGTAGAAGACGTCCGCCACCTGGTCCGCCTTCGTCGAGATTTTCGAGAGGTGGATGTCGATCCCGAGCCCGGCCAGCGTGCTGGTGATGTCGTAGAGCAGCCCGATCCGGTCGTAGGTGAAGATGTCCACGACCGTGTAGCGCGAGGAGACCGTGTTGTCGAAGTTGACTCTCGTGGGGCGGTACTTCGGGACCTTGTCCCGGACGAATTTCCCCACCTTCGGGTCGGCCAGGAGCGCCTCCACGGAAACCTCCCCGCGCAGGACGCGCAACAGGTCCGCGACCACCCGCTCCTTCTTCGGGTCCCCCGCCAGGCTCTTCCCGCGGTGGTTCACGTAGAAGGTGTCGAGCGCCACCCCGTCGATCGTCGTGGAGACCGACGCGTTCAGGATGTTCACCCCGTTGGCGGAGAGCGTCCCGGCGATCCGGGCGAAGATCCCCCGCTGGTCGGGGCACAGGAGGACGAACTCCGTCACGCCCGATTCCGGCGCGTCGATCGTCTCCACGATGGGCGTCCTCCCGTCGAACCGCGCGAGGAACCGGCAATGGTCCACGAAACGTCCGTCCGGCGTGGAAAGGACGTACCGGTCGTCCACCCGGGAGACGAAGCGCGCCACGGTTTCCGCCGGCTCGTCCCGGAGCCACTCGGCCACCTGCTGCCGGCGCCGCACGACCATCTCCTCGAAGGGGTGCTTGAGCACCCCCTGCTCGAGGACGTTGCGCCCCTTTTCGTACAGTTCGGCCAGGAGCATCGCCTTCCACTGGGTCCAGACTTCCGGGCCCACTTCCCGCATGTCCGCGTACGTCAGCAGGTAGAGCTGGTCGAGGCGGGCCGAGCTTCCCACCGTCTCGGTGAAGGACAGGATCAGCTCGATGTCGTGCAGGTCGCGCCGCTGCGACACGTGCGCCATCAGCAGGTGCTGCTCGACGAGGAAGACGAGGTCCGAGACGTCGTCGTCCGGAAGGTCCCATCGCTTCCCGATGTGCGCGACGATCTCCGCCCCGATCCGGGAGTGCCCGTGCCCCTTCCCCTTCCCGATGTCGTGGAACAGGGTCGCCAGGGCGAGCAGCGCCTTGTTGCGGACCGTCGAGTGGATCCGGTGGAACTCCTCCTCCTCCCGCGTCCGGTGCTCCGCCGTCCCGATCCGGGCCAGGACGCTGGCGCACCGGATGGAGTGGATGTCCGCCGTGTAGACGTGGTAGACGTCGCGCAGCACCTTGCAGTAGAGGGGCGCGAACTCGGGGACGTACCTCCCGAGGAACCGGCTCTCGTTCATCGCCAGGAGCGTCTCCCGGAGATGGACCGGGTCGGAGAGGATCTCGAGGAAGAGGCGGGCCGCCTGCCGGTCCTCCCGGAACTCCGCCCCCACGGCGGGGAGCGCCCGCTGGATGGTCCGCTTCGCCTGCAGGGACATCGACGAGCGGGTCCTCTGCATCGAGCGGAAGAATTCGAGGATCCGGATCGGTTCCTTCTCCAGCGAGCCGCGATCCTTGATCTGCATCTTTCCCTTGTAGAGGATCCCCTCCGCGCCGACGAGTTTCCGCTTGAGGAAGAAGAACGGCTTGCGCGCGCCCTCCTCCGGGAGGAACCGCCCCACCTCCTCGAGGACCTCCTCGGACAGCTGCGACGAGGACGCGGCGTGAAGGTAGTACGCCTTCATGAACCGCTCCACGGCGTGGCTCCCGCCCAGCGGCCGATACCGGAACCGTTCCGCGAGCTGCTCCTGCGCCTCGAACGTCAGCACATCCGACTTCTTCCCGAGGATGTAGTGGAGCTCGTTCCGCACGCGCAGGAGGTAGTCCATGACGTGCCGCAGCCCCTCGACCGACTGCGTGTTGATCACGCCCTTCTGCCGAAGCTCCACGAGGTCCCGGCACTTGTACTTGACCCTCGCCGCCCAGACCGCCGTCTGCAGGTCGCGCAGGCCGCCGCGCCCCTCCTTGACGTTGGGCTCCAGCAGGTAGACGGTGGACCCCACCCGGGCGTGCCGGGACCGCATTTCGGCGATCTTCTTGTCGATGAATTTGTCGCCGCCGTTGTAGTAGAGGAATCGCTCGAGCTCCTTCGACGACTCGACCAGGAGATCCCGGTCGCCGGCGACGAACCGGAAGTCCATGAGGGAGGTCCGGATGGAGTCGTCGGCGGCGCCCAATCGGATCGTCTCCTTCACGTTGCGGACGCTGTGTCCGACCTCCAGTCCCAGGTCCCACAGGGGGTAGAGCATCGATTCGGTCATCGACTCGACGTACCGGTCCACCTTGTAGCGGTGCAGGAACAGCAGGTCGACGTCGGATTTCGGGCACAGCTCGTTCCGCCCGTACCCCCCCACGGCGACCACCGCCATGCGGTACTGGAGGTCGGGCGCGCCGGCGAAGAACCGGGCGCGTGCGCGGTCGTAGAGGGCGGAGATGACCGCGTCGACCGCATCCGAATATTTCCGGCAGGAGGAGATGCCGCCGCAGAGGCAGGTCCGCTGCTCCTCGCGCAGGACGGCGTGGGTGGTCTGGAGGAACTCCTTCATCCTGCCGACGAACTCCCGGTCGGAGACGTCCGCCCGGGAGAGTTCGGGGGAAAGGGATGGCAGGTGGGGAGGAGCCATCTTCAGGAATCGGAACGGGCGAGGATCCCGTTCTGCCCGTAGTACCGGACCGCCTCCGCCACGCCGTCCGCGATCCGCTCCAGGTACGCCGGGTCGCGCAGGCGCGCCTCCTCGCGGGCGTTGCTGATGAAGGAGGATTCGACGAGGACCGCGGTCATCCTCGCCCCGACCAGGACGTAGAACGGGGCCTGCTTGAGGCCCAGGTTCTGCACCCCGCCGAAGCGGGCCGATACGTGCCGGACGATCGCGTCGTTCACGGTCTTGGCGAGGCGGAGCGACTCGTTCTTGCGGGCGCCGGTGAAGATGTCGTCGATGATGAACTTCACCCCGGTGAGCTTGGCGACCGGCACGCCGTTTTCGCGCGCGGCGAGCTCGAGGTCCTCCCGGTTCCCGGCCCCCCGCGACAGCACGTAGGTCGAAAACCCCTCCGCGCGCCGGTTGCGGCTGGCGTTGATGTGGAGGGAGACGAAGAGGTCGGCGCGGCCGTGGTTGGCCATCGCCGTGCGCTCCTCGAGCGGGAGGTAGGTGTCGTCGTCCCGGGTCATCCGGACATCGTACTCGCCGGAGCGGGAGAGCTTCTCCCGGACCATTCGCCCGATGGCGAGCACCACGTCCTTTTCCTTGAGCCCGCCCGGGCCGATCGCGCCCGGGTCCTTCCCGCCGTGCCCCGGGTCGATCATCACGCGGACCTTGTGCCGCCTGGCGGAGGGGGCGGGCGGGCTTTCCGCCTTCCGGGGCGCCTCCGTCGCTGCGACCGGAGCGGCCTCGGCCGGCGCCGCAGGTTCCGCCGCGTTCTCCGACGCCGGGACGGGAGGCGGGGGTCCGCTCGCCGCCGCGGGTTCCGGCGGCGGGACCGGGATCTCCCCTTCCCCGTCGATGTCCACGATGATCCGGTACGGATCCTGGAGGGCGAACACCCGGTGGCTGCTCGGGCGCTCCAGGTCGATCACCACGCGGACGGTGTCCCTGCTGAAGCGGCCGGCGCGCACCTGCCGCAGGAGGCCGTTGCGCACCTCGACCGGTTTGCGCAGGATCTCCCGGCGGATCCCGGCGCCCTTGAGGTCGATGAAGATCCGGGGAGGAAGCCCATTCTTCGCGTCGGCCGGGAGCGTGTTCGCCTGCCACGCGACCTCTTCTCCCGTGTCGATCGCCACGCGGGTGTAGATCTCGCTGGTCCAGGCGCGGATGTCGGAGACGACGGGGGGGGCGGGGGGCGCGGCGGCGGCCCGGAAAACCGGGGCGCTGAGGACACCGACGGCCACCAGGGCCGCGACGAGGTGTCGACTTTGGAACGTCAAGGTGTGCCTTTCCGAAGCCTCTCCTTCCACGCCGAAAGCCGCATGAGCGCGTCCACCGGCGTGAGGCGATCCGGCTCCGAGCGGCGGATCTCCTCGAGCACGGCATCCTCCTCCCGCCGTTCCCGCCGGCCGAACAGCTGCATCTGGGCCTCGTCGGTTCCCTTCCGGCCTTCGCGGGCGCCGGAGATCGTCGGAAGCCCGAACTCATTATACTCGGCGGACTCGAGGTTTTTCAAAATATCGCGGGCGCGTTCGATCGCGGAGGGCGGCAAACCGGCCAGCCGCGCCACCTGGATGCCGTACGACTTGCTCGCGCTCCCCTCGTCGATCCGCCGGAGGAAGATGATGTCCCCCTGCCACTCGCGGACCGCCACGTGGAAGTTCCTCGCGTGGGCCGCGGTGGTCACGATGTCGGTCAGCTCGTGGAAGTGGGTGGCGAAGAGGACCTTCGGCTTCGCCGGCGCGTCGTGCAGGTGCTCGGCGACCGCCCACGCGATGCTCAGGCCGTCGTACGTGCTCGTCCCCCGCCCCACCTCGTCGAGGATCACCAGGGTCCGGTCGGTGATGCCGGACAGGATGCGCGCGGTCTCGCGCATCTCCACCATGAAGGTGCTCTCGCCGCGGGAAAGATCGTCCGAGGCGCCGATGCGGGTGAAGATCCGGTCCACCGCGCCGATCTCCGCCCGGTCGGCCGGGACGTACGATCCCGCGTGCGCCAGAAGGACGATCAGCGCTACCTGCCGGATGTAGGTGGACTTGCCGGCCATGTTCGGCCCGGTGATGATCGCCAGCCGGGCGCCCTCGGGGGAGAGGCGGCAGTCGTTCGGGACGAAGGCGTGCCGGCCCAGGATCTTCTCCACGACCGGGTGGCGCCCCCCCTCGACGAGGATGTCCCGCCCCGCGTGGACGTTCGGGCGGCAATATCCGCCCGCGGCCGCGAGCTCCGCGAAGGAGAGGAGCGCGTCGAGCTCCGCCACGCCTTCCGCCGCCCGGTGGATCCCGGGCAGCGATTCCTTCAGCGACTCCCGCAGCGCCAGGAAGAGCTCCTCCTCCCGCGCGCTGCGCTCCTCCTGCGCGCGCAAGACGCGCGACTCGAAATCCTTGAGCTCCGGGGTGATGAACCGCTCCGCGTTGACCAGCGTCTGCTTGCGGATGTAATCGGGGGGCGCCTTGTCCTGCTGCGCCCGCGACACCTCGATGTAGTACCCGAAGACCCGGTTGTACCCCACTTTCAGGGTGGAGATGCCGGTGCGCTGCCGCTCGCGCGCCTCCATCTCCGACAGCATCTCCTTTCCGTGGGTCAGGAGCCGCGAGAGCTCGTCCACGCGGGCGTCGTGCCCGGGGCGGAAGATGCCCCCCTCCTTGTATCCGGCGGGGAGCGCGTCGGCCAGCGCATCCGAGATCCGGTCCGCGACCTCCGTGTGGTCTCCCAGCCGCTCGACCACCCCCCGAAGGAGCGCGGAGTACGGTTTCCCCAGCGCCTCCGACAGCGCGGGCAGCAGGCGCAGGTTGTCCCGCAGCGCGCCGACGTCGCGGGGGCCGGACCGGTCCTGCGCCAGCCGCGACGCCAGCCGGGGGAGGTCGCCCATGGCGTCGAGGCGCTCCCCCAGGATTTTTCGGACCGGCTGGGCTTCGAGCAGCTCTCCCACGGCGTCGTGCCGCTCGCCGATCCCGGCCACGTCGAGCAGCGGCGCGGCGAGCCAGGCGCGAAGGGCCCGGGCGCCCATCGGCGTGCGGGTCCGGTCCACCGCCCACAGGAGGCTCCCCTTGCGCTCCCCCGAGAGGGTCGAGAAGATCTCGAGCGTCCGCACCGCGGTCTCGTCCATCGCGAGGAACCGCCGCCCCTCGCGCTCCGAAAGCCGCGCGATCTCGGAAAGAGCGGCCGGCTGGTGCAGGTGGAGGTAGTGGAGCGCGGCCCGGACGACGCCCCCGGCCGGATGGTCCGGCGGCGGGATCCCTTCGATCGGCGTCGGGGGGACGAACGCGCCCGCGACCGCCGGGGACAGCAGCGTCATCAGCTTCCCCTCGACGAGCCGTTTCCCCCGGGCCGTGGCCGGGTTCCCCTCCCCCTCCAGCGCCACGAACTCCGCGGGAGAGACCCGGAACAGCGCGTCGGCCAACGCCTCCTCGGTTTCGCACGTCTCGAAGAAGCACTCGCCGGTGGTCGCCTCCAGCGCCGCGTAGGCGAACGGCGGGACGAATCGCACGGCGGCCAGGAAGTTGCTCCCGCGGGAGTCCAGGCACTCCTCGCTGAAGACCAGCCCCGGGGTCACGACCTCGGTCACCTCGCGGCGGAAGATCCCCTTCTGCCCCGGTTCCTCGATCTGCTCGCAGATGGCCACCTTGCACCCCTGCCGGATCAGCTTCGACAGGTACGCGTTGCGCGCGTGGTGCGGCACGCCGCACATCGGGATGTTCGCTTCCCGGTCCCGCGCGGTGAGGGCGATGTCGAGGAGGCGGGAGGCGCGGATGGCGTCCTCGAAGAACATCTCGTAGAAATCCCCCATCCGGAAGAAGAGGACGCAGTCCCGGTATCGGGACTTGATCTCCACGTACTGACGCATGGCGGGTGTGAGCTGCAGGGTCATCGGCGGGACCGGTGGACGAAATTACCGTCGCGGTTCAACGAAACGGCTACGGGCGCAGGAGGCCGAAAGCCTCCGCCAGCCGCCCGCGGGTGTCCAGCAGCGACTCGGGAAGCACGCGCGTCTCGTGGACCGACGTCATGAAATTCGTGTCGCCCCCCCAGCGCGGAACCAGGTGGACGTGGAGGTGATCGACGATCCCCGCGCCCGCCACCTTCCCCAGGTTCAAGCCGACGTTCATCCCCTCCGCGCCGAACGTCTCCTTCAGCACCCGCCCCCCCAGGGACACCAGGGAGAAGAGCTCCCGGAGCTCCTCCGGGGAGAGGGCCCAGAGGTCGGAGACGTGCCGGCGGGGCGCGACGAGGACGTGTCCGTTGTTGTACGGGTATCGGTTCATCAGGGCGACGGAGCTCGGATAGACTCCGAGCAGGAGCCGCTCCGGATCGGACAGGTCCGTCTCCTCCGCGCAGAAGACGCACCGGTCGGGGCCCCCGCCGCCCGCCCGGCGGATGTACTCGAACCGCCAGGGGGAGAACATCCGGTCCAAGCGCCTCGCCCCCCTTGGCGACTAGCCGTTCACCATTTCCCGGAGCTCCTTGCCGACCTTGAAGAAGGGAATCCGCTTCTCGGGGATGGAGACCTTCTCTCCCGTCTTGGGGTTGCGACCTTCCTTGGCCCGGCGGACCCGGACCGTGAAGCTGCCGAAGCCGCGGATCTCGATCTTCTCCCCGCGCTGGAGCGCGTCCTTCATGTTGTGGAACACGGTGTCGACGATGACCTCGCACTCCTTCTTCGTCAGGCTCGTCAACGACTCCGACAGCTTCTCCACCAGGTCGCTCTTGGTCATTCCCACGATCCCTCCCGTTTATTGTGCAAGATAGTTCAGTCGCAGCGAATTCCCGGACAGTTTCTCTTCGATCAGGGTGCGCGTCTCCTCTTTCAGCAGATCGATGAACGAGATCTTCTTCTTCGGGGGGGAGACCACCTTCGGCTCGCCGGCGATCTTTCCCAGGCGGCCCGCCTCGGCGACCGCGTCCTCCAGGTTCCCCAGCGCGTCGACCAGCCCCAGCGCCTTGGCCTGCTCCCCGGTGAAGATCCGCCCGTCGGCGATCCTCATCACGTCCTCCCGGTTCAGGTTGCGCCCCTCGGCGACCGCGTTCACGAACTGCATGTGGACGTTGTCCACCACCGCCTGCAGCAGCTCGCGCTCCTGCGGCGTCATGTCGCGCAGCGGCGATCCCATGTCCTTGTAGGCGCCGCTCTTCACCGCCATCCCCTTCAACCCGATCTTCTCGACCAGGTCCTTCACGTTCATGAACGGCATGATGACGCCGATCGACCCGGTCATCGTCCCCGGATTGGCGAATACCGTGCGCGTGGCGCAGGCGATGTAGTAGCCGCCGGAGGCGGTCAGCGCGCCCATGCTCGTCACGACCGGCTTCCTGGCCCGGAGCTTCCGCACTTCCTCGTAGATCTCCTGCGATGGGCCCACGCCGCCGCCCGGAGAGTCGATCCGCAGGACGATCGCCTTCACCGAATCGTCCTTCCCGTACTTCTTCAGGTGGTCGATGACCGGCTCGGATTCGGAGATGAGCCCCGACAGGGGGACGACGGCGACTTTCTCCCCGCGGGCCAGCGGGACGCCGTCCATGCGCGAGATGATGCCGAGAAGGCCGAAAAAGCCCAGCAGGACCAGCGCGACCGTGAGGCAACCCCGCAGGAACGGCCTGCGCCGCGGAGGGGGCGGAGTGAGGTACCCTTCACCCATCGGAGGTCAGCCGCCCTGCTCCCCGTTGGATTTCATCTTGGCCAGGAGCGCCTCGCCGAGGGCGCCGATGTTGTCGTGGTTCGTTTCGGACTGCTTGCCCAGGTACGATTCCGCGTCCTTCCGCTCGAGCGCGTCGGCGTACCCGCGGATGCTCAGGGAGACCTTCCGGTTCGCCCGGTCGACCCCCAGCACCACCGCGCCGACCTCGTCCCCCGCCTTGAGGACGGCGCCCGGGCTCTCCACCTTCTCGCGGGAGATCTCGGACACGTGGACCAGCCCCTCGATCCCTTCGGCGATCTCGACGAAGGCGCCGAAATCGGCGACGCGCGTCACCTTGCCGTTCACGAGGTCGCCCTTGCGGAACCGCTTCTCGATCCCGGCCCACGGGTCCTCCGCCAGATGTTTCACGCCGAGGGAGAACTTCTGCGACTCGGGGTCGATCTTCAGCACCTTCGCCCGTACGCCGTTGTCCCCCTTCTTGAACAGCTCGCCCGGGTTCTTCACCCGGGTGTTCCAGGAGAGGTCGGAGACGTGGACCAGGCCGTCGATGTCCTCGCCGATGTCCACGAACACGCCGAAGTCGGCCACGTTCTTGACCGTGCCTTCGACGGTCGATCCTTCGGGATGGCGGGACTTGAGGTCGTCCCACGGGTTCCCCAGGAGCTGCTTGTAGCCGAGGGAGATCTTCTTGTTCCCCTTGTCGACCTTGAGGACGACCACCTCGACCGCGTCGCCCGCCTTCATCACCTCCGACGGGTCCTTCAGCCGCTTGCTCCACGACATCTCGGAGATGTGGAGGAGCCCCTCGACCCCCTCCTCGAGCTCCACGAACGCGCCGTACTTGGTCGTGTTGGTGACCTTGCCCTTCACGCGCAGCCCGGGCCGGTACCGAGCCTCGAGCTCGAGCCAGGGATCGGACTTCGTCTGCTTCAGCCCCAGCGAAATCCGCCCGCGTTCGCGGTCGAACCGGATGACCTTCACCGTGAGGAGGTCGCCCACCTTGCAGACATCCGACGGGTGCCCCACCTTCCCGTAGCTCATGTCGGTCACGTGCATCAGGCCGTCCAGGCCGCCCAGGTCCATGAACACGCCGTAGTCGGTGATGTTCTTCACCCGCGCCTCGATGGTGTC
Source organism: Deltaproteobacteria bacterium (assembly GCA_016234845.1). NCBI lineage: Bacteria > Pseudomonadati > Myxococcota > Myxococcia > Deltaproteobacteria bacterium. The sequence goes on from JACRNP010000019.1 coordinate 22,108, forward strand.
CCCCTCCTGGATGTGGTCCAGGAGCCCTTTGCGCAGGACGTCGCGTTCCTCTTCCATGAACGATCGGCGGGAGACGACCACGTTCGCCTTCTTCCGGGAGAACTTGAGGATCTTGAACTTCCCCTGGATGCCGATGACCGGGTCGTTGTCCCGGACGGGGCGCAGGTCCACCTGGCTGCCGGGGAGGAACGCCTTCACCCCGATGTCGACCGTGTAGCCGCCCTTGACCTTGGCGACGATGGCGCCCGTGACCGGCGTCCCCTCGTCGAACGCCTTCTGCAGGTCGTCCCACACGCGGATCTTGACCACTTTCGAACGCGACAGGCGGATGAACCCCTGGGCCTGGTCGTACCCTTCCGTCATGACCTCGATCGGGTCGCCCGGCTGGAAGGCCGCCCGTTCCTCCTCGGGCAGGTCCTCGAGCGGAAGCATCCCCTCGGATTTCTTGTTGATGTCGACGGCGACGTATTCCTTGAGAACCTTGATGACCTTCCCGTGGATGACCTGACCCTCCTCGGTGCTCTCGAGGCTGGCGGCGAACATTCTCGCGAAATCCTCCTCCCCCGCCGCCCCCTGGGTTCCCGGGGAATCCGCGGGCGGGTCCTGCGGGAGGTCCGTTTTGTTTGGTTTCTCGTCCATTCCGTATTCCTCCAGTTGGATTCCAGACTGACTAATATACACCGTAACCCTTTACTCGTAAAAGGATACCTGCACTTTTTCCCCCTCCCAATGGGCCTTCAGCCGCTCCACGAACCCGTCGATGATCCACTGCGGTGTCGACGCCCCGGCGGTCACCCCGGCGATCGACGCCCCCCCCATCATTTCCGGCCCCAGCTCCTCCGGAGTCTCGATGTGGTGCGTCCGGGGATTGATCGCCCGGCAGATCTCCGCCAACCGCCGCGTGTTCGCGCTGTTGTATCCGCCCAGGACGAACAGGACGTCCGCCTTGCCCGCCAGCCCGGTCGACTCCTCCTGCCGGAGCGTGGTGGCGTTGCAGATCGTGTTGAAGACGCGGACCTCGGTGAACCGCTTCATCGCCTCGGTGACGAAGGTCATCAGGTTGTCGAACGACTGGGTCGTCTGGGCGACGATACCCGCCTTCCGGACCGCCTTGGCCCCCCGCAGCGCCGCGAGGGAGCTGAAGACCGGCACCCCCTTCTCGATGTAGCTGATGATGCTCTTCACCTCGGGGTGGTTCGGGTCCCCGACCACCACGACCGCGTACCCTTCGCGGCTCAAGGTCCGCGCGTGGTCCTGGGCCTTGGCCACGAAGGGGCAGGTGGCGTCGACGATCTTCACCCCTTTCCCCTCGAGCGCCGACCGGTCGGACCGGGTGACGCCGTGGGAGCGGATGATCGCCTTCCCGCAGGAGATCTCGTCGACCGTCCCGACGACGCGCACCCCTTTTTTCTCGAGCTGTTCGACCGCCTGCGGGTTGTGGATGATGGGGCCCAGCGAATGGATGGGGCCGCC
>JACRNP010000020.1 GCA_016234845.1 Deltaproteobacteria bacterium
AGCTGGTGCGGTCGGAACACCAGCAGCAGGCCGCCGACCAGGTATCCATCGGCAACAGCATCGGCAGCCTTCGATTCCTGGGATCGATGGATTGGCGCAAATTCGTCGAGTCGACGAGCTCCGTCGACCGGGCGCTGCGCGAGGACCCCGGCGGGGTCTACGGCCGGATGGATTTCGCCACCCGCGACCGGTGCCGCCACGTCATCGAGAGGACCGCGAAGCGCACCCGCTTGTCCGAGACCGCGGTGGCGGAACTTGCGATCCGGCTGGCCTACGAGGGATTGTCCGGGTGCGGCGCGGCCGACCGGTCGGCGCACGTCGGCTACTACCTGATCGACAAGGGCCTGCCGCGGCTGGAACGCGCGGCGGAGGTTCGCCCGTCCGTCTACGAGACGCTCCGCCGAACGGCGGGCCGGCATCCCCTGCTCCTCTACCTGGGGTCGATCGCGCTGTTATCGGCGTTGCTCACCGGGGGATTGCTGGCAAAGGCGTACGACGGCGGGGTGCGGGAGGGACCGCTCGTACTGCTGTGCTTCCTCTCGTCGCTTTGCGCGAGCCAGCTGGCGGTGGCGCTGGTGAACTGGCTGGCCACGTTGCTCGCGGCGCCGCGTCCGCTCCCGCGAATGGACTACTCCGAGGGAATTCCAACGGAATCGCGCACGCTGGTGGTGGTCCCGACGATGCTCACGAGCGTCCGCGGCGTGCAGGACCTGGTCGAGGGGCTGGAGGTCCGTTATCTCGCCAATCGGGACGACAACCTGTATTTCGGGCTGCTGACGGACCACCGGGACGCGGCCGGGGAAACGACTCCCGAAGACGGGCCGTTGGAGGAGTCGGCCCGGAAGGGGATCGAGGAGCTCAACAGAAAGTACGGGAACGCGGACGGCGGCGCGTTCTTCCTCTTTCACCGCCCGCGCCGCTGGAACCCCCGGGAGCGGATCTGGATGGGCTACGAGCGCAAGCGGGGGAAGCTTGCGGAATTGAATTTGCTTCTCCGCGGCGGCGCGGCGGATCGATTTTCCCTCGTGATCGGCAACACGGCGGCGTTGCCGGACGTGAAGTACGTGATCACCCTGGACACGGATACGCAGCTGCCCCGGGACTCGGCCCGGCAATTCGTCGGGGCCATGGCGCACCCGCTGAATCGCCCGCGGTACGACGAGGCCCTGCAGCGCGTCTCCGAGGGGTACGGAATCCTGCAGCCGCGCGTGGCCGTGAGCCTCCCGTCGGCGAGCCGGTCGCTGTATGCTCGGCTGTTCGGCAGCGAGCCGGGAATCGATCCGTACACGCGGGTCGTCTCCGACGTGTACCAGGACGTGTTCGACGAAGGGTCCTTCATCGGCAAGGGGATCTACGATGTCTATGCGTTCGAACGCGCGCTCAAAGGGCGGTTTCCCGAGAACCGGATCTTGAGCCACGATCTCCTGGAAGGGTGCTACGCGCGGTCGGGACTGTTGAGCGACGTGCATCTGTACGAGGAGTACCCGGCCGACTACCGCGCGGACGTGAGCCGCAGGCACCGGTGGGTCCGCGGGGATTGGCAGATCGCGGGCTGGCTGACGTCGCGCGTTCCAGGGCCCGGCGCGGTCCGCAGCCGGAACCCGCTCCCGGGACTGTCCCAATGGAAGATCCTGGACAACCTCCGGCGAAGTCTCGCGCCCTGCGCGTTGACGCTCCTGTTGCTGCTGGGGTGGACCACCCTGTCGTCCGCCGGGTTCTGGACCCTCTCCGTCCTCGGGATCCTCCTGGTCCCCCCCGCAATGGTCTCCGTTCACGAGCTGTTCCGGAAGCCGCCCAACGTGCCGTTGCGGCAGCACCTTTCCGCCGCGGCGCGCTCCGCCGGCCGGAACTTCGCGCAGGCGGCCTTCACGATCGCGTGCCTGCCGCACGAGGCGTATTTCAGCATGGATGCGATCGTCCGAACGGCCGGGAGGATGCTGTTCACGCGCAAGCGGCTTCTCGAGTGGAGTCCGTCCGGCGACGCGGAGCGCAATCTCCGGACGGACCTCGCGGCGTTTTTCCGCGCGATGTGGTTCGCCCCCGCGATCGCCGCGGTCGCGACGCTTCATCTGGCGCTGTCGATGCGGGGCGCGTTGCCGGTGGCTTGGCCCGTACTGTGCCTGTGGATCGCCTCCCCCGCGATCGCCTGGCGGGTCAGTCGGCCGCTCGCCCGCCGCGAGGCGCGGTTGACGGCGGAGCAGATCTGCCATCTCCGCAGGATCTCGCGAAAGACATGGGCGTTCTTCGAGGCGTTCGTCGGCCCGGAGGACCATTGGCTCCCCCCGGACAACTACCAGGAGTACCGCATCGGTTCGGTCGCCCATAGGACCTCGCCGACCAACATGGGGCTGGCGCTCCTCGCGAACCTGTCCGCCTACGACTTCGGGTACCTTCCCGCGGGACCGCTCCTCGAGCGGACGGAGAACGCGCTCCGCACGATGGAGGGGATGGAGCGGCATCGGGGCCACTTCTTGAACTGGTACGACACCCGGACCTTGAAGCCCCTGCCGCCGCTCTACGTTTCGACGGTGGACAGCGGGAACCTCGCGGCCCTGCTGCTGACGTTGCGGGCGGGCCTGCTCGAACTTCCCGAACATCCCATCCCGGGAGCGCGAAGCCTGGAGGGACTGCGCGACACGCTGGGGGTCCTCACGGACTCCGTGAAAGGGGAATCTCCGGTTTCCCTCGCCCGGTTCCGCGAGGAGCTGGATGCCGCGTGCGGCGCTCCGCCGGCTACCCTCGCGGCGGCGCGGGCATGCTTCGAGCGGCTGGCCGATCGCGCCGCGGCGGTCGCCGACGGTTTCGATACCGCTACCGATGGCGAAGCGGGCGGGTGGGCCGGCGCGCTCGAGCGGCAATGCCGGGCCGCCCTCGAGGAGGTGACGTTTCTCGCGCCGTGGATGACGCTGCCGGCCTCATCGGAAGTTCCGGGCGGCGTCCCGGGGCTCGGGGGGATCCCGACCCTGCGGGAGCTGGCGCGCCTGACGGCGGAAAGCGATTGGCCGCCGGAGCTCCGGCGGCTCGTGATCGAGGGAGGCCGCCGCGCCGGCGAGCGGATCGAGGCGATCGAGCGCCTCGCGCTGCGGTGCGGTGAACTCGCCCGGATGGAGTACGACTTCCTCTTCGACAAGGGGCGTCATCTGCTGGCGATCGGGTACAACGTCGGCGAGCGCCGGAGGGATCCGGGGTGCTACGACCTGCTGGCCTCGGAAGCGAGGCTGTGCACATTCGTCGCCATCGCGCAGGGGGAACTGCCGCAGGAGAGCTGGTTCGCCCTCGGGCGCCTGCTGACCACCGCCGGCGGAAGGCCGATCCTCCTTTCGTGGAGCGGCTCGATGTTCGAGTACCTCATGCCGCTCCTGGTGATGCCTACGTACGACGACACGCTGCTCGACCAGACCTGCAAATCGGCTGTGGAGCGGCAGATCGAGTACGGGAGGCAGCAGGGTGTGCCGTGGGGTGTGTCGGAATCCGGCTACAACACGGTGGACGTCCGCCTCAACTACCAGTATCGCGCGTTCGGGGTCCCCGGCCTGGGGCTCAAGCGCGGGCTCGCCGAGGACCTGGTCGTCGCCCCGTACGCCTCGGTCCTCGCGCTGATGGTGGCGCCCGAGGAGGCGTGCCGGAACCTGGAACGGCTCTCCGCGGAAGGGGTGGAAGGGAAATACGGCTTTTTCGAAGCCGTCGACTATACCCCTTCGCGTCAACGACGGGGACAATCCGGCACGGTGGTCCGCTCCTTCATGGCGCATCACCAGGGCATGAGCCTCCTCTCGCTGGCGTACCGGCTCCTGGACCGTCCGATGCAGAAGCGGTTCGAGTCGGACCCGCAGTTCCAGGCGACCACGCTGCTGCTGCAGGAGCGCGTTCCGAAGGCCCAGGCGTCCCACACGCTCGCGTCCGAACTCTCCGGCGTGCGGACGACCGCCGCGGGGACGGAGATGCCGCTGCGCGTGTTCGACAGCCCCGCCACCCCGGTACCGGAGGTGCAGCTGCTGTCGAACGGCAGATACCACGTGATGGTCACGAACGCCGGCGGCGGGTACAGCCGCTGGAAGGACATCGCGGTGACGCGATGGCGCGAGGACGGCACCTGCGACGACTGGGGCATGTTCTGCTACGTCCGGGACGTCGCGAGCGGCGAGGTGTGGTCCGTCGCGTACCACCCGACGCTCAAACGGCCGGACACGTACGAGGCGATCTTCTCCGACGCGCGGGCGGAGTTTCGCCGCCGCGACCGCGAAATCGACATGCACACCGAGATCGCGGTGTCCCCGGAGGACGACGTCGAGCTCCGCCGCGTCCGGATCACCAATCGGTCCCGAACCCGACGGTCCATCGAAGTGACGAGCTACGCGGAGGTGGTGCTGGCTTCGTTCGCCGCGGACGAGCTGCATCCGGCGTTCGGCAACCTCTTCGTCCGGACCGAGATCGTCCGTCAGCGGGGGGCGATCCTCTGCACCCGCCGACCCCGTTCCCTCGCGGAGAAGGCGCCGTGGATGCTTCACCTGATGGCCGTGCACGGGGCGGAGACCGGGGAGGTCTCCTACGAGACGGACCGCATGGCGTTCGTCGGACGGGGAAACACCGTCGCGGATCCGCAGGCGATGCGAGACTCCGCGGATCTCCCGGGAGGCGAGGGGTCCGTGCTGGATCCGATCGTCGCGATCCGGCACCGGATCGCGGTCGACCCCGACGAAACGGCGACGGTCAACATCGTCACCGGAATCGGCGAGACCCGCGCCGCCGCCCTGGGACTGGTCGAGAAGTACCAGGACCGCCGTCTCGCCGACCGGGTCTTCGACCTCGCGTGGACGCACAGCCAGGTGGTCCTGCAGCAGCTGAACGCCACGGAGTCCGATGCTCAGCTGTACGGGCACCTCGCCAGCTCCGTTCTCTACGCGAATTCATCGCTGCGCGCCGACGCGAGCCTGGTCGAGAAGAACCGCCGGGGGCAATCCGGCCTCTGGGGCTACTCCGTCTCCGGCGACTTCCCGATCGTGCTGCTGCGGATCGGGGACCCGTCCAACATCGAGCTGGCGCGCCAGCTCGTGCAAGCCCATGCGTACTGGCGGTTGAAGGGATTGACGGTGGACCTGGTGATCTGGAACGAGGATCACGCCGGGTACCGGCAGCAGCTCCAGGAGCAGATCCAGGGGCTGATCTCCGCCGGCCTGGAAGCCAACCTGACGGACCGGCCGGGGGGGATCTTCCTGCGACTCGCGGAACAGATATCGAACGAGGACCGGATCCTGTTCCAGACGGTCGCCCGTGCGGTCCTCACCGACGCCAAGGGGACGCTATGGGACCAGATCCACCGCCGGCGCGTCCCCGAATCGGCCATCCCGCCCTTCCGGCCGGCCCGCGTCCGCCGGGCAGAGACCCCGGCCGAAGCCGGGCCGCCCGGGGCCGGCCTCATCTTCTTCAACGGGCTGGGAGGGTTCACCCCGGACGGGCGGGAGTACGTGATCCGGACGGAGCGCGGGCGGGTCACCCCGGCGCCGTGGGGGAACGTGCTGGCGAATCCCCGCTTCGGAACCGTCGTTTCGGAGAGCGGTTCCGCCTACACCTGGGGGGAGAACGCCCATGAGTTCCGCCTCACTCCCTGGCGAAACGACCCGGTGATCGATCCGAGCGGAGAATCGTTGTACATCCGCGACGAGGAGAGCGGCCATTTCTGGTCCCCCACGCCGCTGCCATGCGACTCCGCGTCGCCCTACGTCAGCCGGCACGGATTCGGCTACAGCGTATTCGAGCACTCGGAGGGCGGGATCCGCTCGGAACTGTGGATGTACGTCGCCATGGACGCGTCGATCAAGTTCTCGGTGCTCAAGGTGCGAAACGAGTCCGGCCGATCCCGCCGGCTCTCGGCGACGGGATACGTGGAATGGGTGCTGGGAGACCTGCGGTCGAAATCGGCGATGCACGTGGTCACCCGGATCGACCCCGTAAGCGGCGCGCTCTTCGCCCGGAATCCCTACAACACGGAGTTCGTGGGCCGGGTCGCCTTTTTCGACGTGGACGATTCGGCCCGGACCGTGAGCGGCGACCGTACGGAATTCCTCGGGCGCAACGGCACGGCCCGGAGGCCGGCCGCCATGACCCGGTCGCGGCTGTCCGGAAAGGTCGGCGCCGCGCTGGATCCGTGCGCCGCGATCCAGGTTCCCTTCGATCTGGCCGACGGGCAGGAGCGGGAGATCGTCTTCCGGCTCGGCGTCGGCCATAACGCCCAGGACGCCGGCAATCTGGTGCACCGGTTCAGGGGATCCGCCGCCGCCCGCGACGCGCTGGAAGCGGTCTGGCAGTACTGGAAGCGCACCCTCGGAGCGGTGCAGGTCGAAACGCCCGACCCGGCGGTGAACGCGCTGGCAAACGGCTGGCTCCTGTACCAGACGCTGGCGTGCCGGCTTTGGGCCCGGAGCGGATACTACCAGTCGGGAGGCGCCTTCGGGTTCCGCGACCAGTTGCAGGATGCGATGGCGCTCATCCACGCCGAACCGCGGCTGGTCCGCGAACATCTCCTCCTCTGCGCGTCCCGCCAGTTCCGGGAGGGGGACGTCCAGCATTGGTGGCATCCTCCGTCGGGCCGGGGGGTGCGCACGCGCTGTTCGGACGATTTCCTGTGGCTGCCGCTGGCGGCGTGCCGTTACGTCCTGTCCACCGGGGACACGGGAGTGCTGGAGGAACCCGTTCCCTTCCTTACGGGCCGCCCGCTGAACGCGGACGAGGATTCGTATTACGATCTGCCCGGCGTGTCCGACGAAACGGCTCCCCTGTACGAGCACTGTGTCCGGGCCATCCGGAGGGGACTCCGGTTCGGCGAGCACGGGCTGCCGCTCATCGGCTCCGGCGATTGGAACGACGGCATGAACCTGGTGGGGGAACACGGGAAGGGCGAAAGCGTCTGGCTGGGATTTTTCCTCCATGAAGTGCTGTCGCGGTTCGCCGGGATCGCCCGCGCCCGGGGCGACGTCTCCTTCGCCGACCGGTGCCGGGCCGAGGCGGAACAGGTGCGCGGGAACATCGAGCGGAACGGATGGGACGGGGAGTGGTACCTTCGCGCGTTCTTCGACGACGGGTCCCCGCTCGGTTCGGCGGGCAATCCCGAATGCCGGATCGATTCGATCGCGCAAAGCTGGTCGGTGCTCTCCGGGGCGGCCGATGCCGAACGGTCCCGCACGGCGATGGACTCGGTGGATCGACATCTCGTTCGCCGCGACCATGCGCTGGTCCAGCTCCTGGACCCGCCGTTCGACAAGTCGGAGATGAATCCCGGGTATATCCGGGGGTACGTCCCCGGCGTGCGGGAAAACGGCGGACAGTACACCCACGGGGCGGTCTGGGCGGCGATGGCGTTCGCGGCGCTGGGCGACGGCCGGCGGGCCTGGGAACTGCTGGCGATGATCCATCCGGCGAACCACGCAAGCACCCCGGAAGGGGTGGCGACCTACAAGGTGGAACCGTACGTCGTCGCCGCCGACGTCTATTCGTCGGGGCCCCACCGCGGACGAGGCGGATGGACGTGGTACACGGGCTCGGCCGGCTGGATGTACCGGTTGATCGTGGAGTCCCTGCTGGGAATCCGCCGGGAAGCGGATACGCTTCGGGTCGTTCCGTGTCCGCGGGAGGAGTGGGAAGGATTCACGGTGTACTACCGGTTCCGGGAAACGGATTACGAACTCATCGTCCGGCAACCGCCGGCCGGGCAGGGCGGACCGAGTGTGGTCGTCGACGGGATCGAGCGGCCCGACGGCACGATACCGCTCGCGGACGACCGGAGGAAACACACGGTCGAAATCAACCTTCCTCGCGCGCCAGGTCGCTCTCCGTCGCCCCGGTGAGGGCGAGAAGTTCGTCGGGCGTCGTCCGGAACATGTTGTTCGTCTCCCCGGCCGC
>JACRNP010000021.1 GCA_016234845.1 Deltaproteobacteria bacterium
ACGCCATCGCCTCGCCGGGCTCCCCCTCCCACCGGAAGTGGCGGTGATGCGCGTCGGTCAGGCGGCCGTTGCGGAGGTACAGCACCGATGCGGTGGCCTGCCCGCCTTCGCGGAACCACCCCACCGCGTCGACGTCCCCTTCCACGGCGCGCACCACGCGCTGGCGGACCAGGGTCTTCGACACGACGGCGATCCGGTCCCGGAGCTTCGCGGCCTCCTCGTACCGCAACGCGCGGGAGTGCTCCCCCATCTCCGCCTTCCACCGCGCGAGGAGATCCCGGTACTCTCCGCGCAGGAAGCGGACCGCGTTGTCCACGACCGGCAGGTACCGCTCCCGGTCGATCTTTCCCGCGCACGCGCCGAGGCAGCGGCCCATCTGGAAGTTGAGACAGGGGCGCCGCCGCGAGGCGAACTTCTTCCGGGAGCAGGAGCACAGCGGGAAGATCCGCAGCAGCTCCCGGAGCGTCTCCCGGATCCCGCGGGCCGACGAGTACGGCCCGAAATAGAGCGCCCCGTCGCGGGCGGCCTTCCGGACGAGCTCCGGGCGCGGGAACTCCTCCGCACGGTCGATCCGCAGCAGCAGGTATTCCTTGTCGTCGCGGAAGAAGATGTTGAACGGCGGCCGGTGTCGCTTGATGAGCGTGTTTTCGAGGAGGAGCGCCTCCTTCTCCGTCGCGGTGACGATGCAGCGCACGCCGCGCACGCGGGCCATCAGGTGCGGGATCGTGGGCCGGCCGTCCCCCCCGGGCGACGTGTAGTTCCGAAGGCGCGCGCGCAGCTCCTTGGCCTTCCCGACGTACAGGATCCTCCCCCGCGCGTCGGACATGATGTAGACGCCCGGGGCCTTCGGAAACGCCCTCCAGTCGCCCGGGCCGGCGATGTCCTCAGCCCGCGGCAAGCTCCACCTTCTCCAGGGCGAGAAGCCGGTCGCGCAGCTCCGCCGCCCGCTCGAAATCGAGCTTCTTCGCCGCCCGCTCCATGTCCTTCCGGAGCCTGTTCCGGAGCTTCAGCATCTCCTCCCTGGACCGGAACTCCCACTCCTCCGCGGCAGGGACCGCCACGTAGTCCGCCTCGCACGCCTGGCCGATCGGATCGGATACGCTTTTCCGGATCGTCTCGGGGGTGATCCCGCGCTCCCGGTTGTACGCGACCTGCCTCTCCCGGCGGCGGCGCGTCTCGGCGATCGCCTCCCGCATCGACCCGGTCTCGGTGTCCGCGTAGAGGATCGCCTTCCCGGAGACGTTCCGCGCGGCGCGGCCGAACGTCTGGACGAGGGAGCGGGCGGAGCGGAGGAACCCCTCCTTGTCGGCGTCGAGGATCGCGACCAGCGACACCTCCGGGAGATCGAGCCCCTCCCGCAGCAGGTTGATCCCGACGAGAACGTCGAACTTGCCCAGTCGCAGCTCCCGCAGGATGTTCGTCCGCTCGACGGTGTCGATGTCGGAGTGCAGGTACCGCACGCGCACCCCCTGCGCCTCGTAATGCTCGGTCAGGTCCTCCGCCATCCGCTTCGTCAGGGTGGTGACGAGGACCCGCTCCCCCGCCGCCGCGCGCTCCCGGATCTCCCCCAGGAGGTCGTCCACCTGCGTCTTCGCCGGGCGCACCTCCACTCCGGGGTCGACGAGCCCCGTCGGGCGGATGATCTGCTCCACCACGGCGCCGCCGCTCTCCCGGAGCTCGTACTCCGAGGGGGTCGCGGAGACGAACACGACCTGCCCGACCCGCTCGTTCCACTCCTCGAACCGCAAGGGGCGGTTGTCGAGGGCGGACGGGAGCCGGAACCCGAAAGCGACCAGCGTCCGCTTCCGGGACCGGTCGCCGTTGTACATCCCGTTCAGCTGCGGAACCGTGACGTGGGATTCGTCGAGGAACGTCACGAACCCTTTCGGGAAGTAGTCGATGAGCGTGTGCGGCGGCTGTCCGGGAGACCGCCCGTCGAGGTGGCGGGAGTAGTTCTCGATGCCGGAGCAGAACCCCATCTGGCGGATCATCTCGAGGTCGTACGTCGTCCGCTGCCTGAGCCGTTCCGCCTCCAGGAGCTTTCCCCCTCCGCCGAACTCGGCGAGGCGCACCTCGAGCTCCTCCTCGATTCCGCGGACGGCGCGCTCGAGCTGATCCTCCGGGGTCACGTAGTGGCTCGCCGGGAAGACGACCGTCTCCCCCACATCGGAGAGCCGGGTCCCGCGCAGGGGGTCCACGTACCGGATCCGCTCGATCCGGTCGAAGTCGTACTCGATCCGGAGGACCCGCTCCTCCTCGTACGCCGGGAACAGCTCGATCGCGTCCCCGCGGACCCGGAACGTCCCCCGGTGGAAGTCCACATCGTTGCGCTCGTACTGCAGGTCGATCAGGCGCCGAAGCAGTGCATTCCGCGGGAACTCCGCCCCCGCCTCCAGGCGGATCGTCATCTTCGCGTAGAACTCGGGGGAGCCCAGCCCATAGATGCACGAGACGGACGCCACCACGATCACGTCGCGGCGCGTCATGACCGACCGCGTGGCGGCGTGCCGCATCTTGTCGATCTGCTCGTTGATCGCCGAATCCTTCTCGATGAAGGTGTCGGTCTGCGGGACGTACGCCTCGGGCTGGTAGTAGTCGTAGTAGGAGACGAAATATTCCACGGCGTTTTCGGGGAAGAGCGTCCTGAATTCCGAGTAGAGCTGCGCGGCCAGCGTCTTGTTCGGCGCGATCACCAGCGCCGGGCGGTCCACGGCGGCGATGACGGACGCCATCGTGTACGTCTTCCCCGACCCGGTGACGCCGAGGAGCACCTGCCGGGGGATCCCGCGGGTCAACCCGTCGGACAGTTCCCGGATCGCTCCCGGTTGGTCCCCCGCGGGGGAAAACGGAGCGGAAAGCCTGAACGCGGGACTCAAATCACTCCTTGTACTTCCACGTTGTCCCGCCCTTGCCGTCCTCGAGGAGGACGCCGGCGGCGTCGAGCTCCACCCGGATCCGGTCCGCCGCCGCGAAGTCCTTCGCCGCGCGGGCGGCCCGGCGCGCCTCGATCCGGGCGAGGATCTCCCCTTCCGGCAGCCGGCCTTCGTTCCCCGCGGTGCGGAAGTATTCGGCGGACGGCATCCGCAATATCCCCAGCACGGCGAACAGCGGGTCGAGCCGGTCGTACCCCGCGAGGAACCGGCCGGCCGCCTCCGGCTCCGCCGACGGGACCGCGGGGGCAAGCCGGTTCAGCGCGCGCGCCGCGTCGAAGAGACGGCCCAGCGCGGCGGCGGTGTTGAAGTCGTCGTCCATCGCCTCCGCAAACCGCTCGGGGGCGGCGGACAGCGCCGCGAACTCCTCGCCGCCGGGCACCGCCGACGGGACGGCTCCCGCGGCCCGGCACGACTCCGCCTTCTCCTTCACGCGGAACAGCCGGTCGAGCCCCGCCTTCGCCTCGCCGAGGCTCCGGTCGGAATAGTCAATCGGGCTGCGGTAGTGGCTGGACGCCAGGAAGAACCGGAGCACCTCGGGGTTCACCTTTTTCAGCACGTCCCGCAGGGTGAAGAAGTTCCCCAGCGACTTGCTCATCTTCTCGTTGTCGATGTTCACGAAGCCGTTGTGGACCCAGTAGCGGGCGAACGGCGCCCCGGTGGCCGCCTCCGACTGCGCGATCTCGTTCTCGTGGTGGGGGAACACGAGGTCCTTCCCCCCCGCGTGGATGTCGAACGTATCGCCCAGGTGCTTCATCGCCATCGCGGAGCATTCGATGTGCCACCCCGGCCGGCCCGGCCCCCACGGGCTGTCCCACGACGGCTCCCCCGGCTTCGACGCCTTCCAGAGGGCGAAGTCGAGGGGGTCGGCCTTCCGCTCGTCCACGTCGACCCGCGCCCCGGACAGCAGGTCGTCGATGTTCTTCCCCGACAGCTTCCCGTACTCCGGGAACCCCTTGACCGAGTAGTAGACGTCCCCCCCCACCGGGTACGCCTTCCCGGCGTCCACCAGCCGCCGGACCAGCGCCACGATCTCCCCGATGTGCTCGGTCGCCTTCGGCTCGACGTCGGGGCGCAGAAGCCCCATCCGGTCGAAATCCTCGTGGAACGCGGCGATGTACTTCGCGGAGACGGCGTCGAACGGGATCCCCTCCTGCCCCGCCCGCCGGATGATCTTGTCGTCGATGTCGGTGAAGTTCCGGACGTAGGAGACCTTGTAGCCGGAGTACCGGAGGTACCGCACGACGATGTCGAACGCCACGTTCGCCCGCGCGTGCCCGATGTGGCACAGGTCGTACACCGTGACGCCGCACACGTAGATCCCGACCTTCCCCGGGACCAGCGGCACGAACGGCTCCTTCCGGTTTCCCATGGTGTTGAACACCGAAAGGGTCATCCCGCTTCTCCTCCGCCTTCTCCGTGGATTTCCGCCCCGCGGAGCAGCGCGACCGCCCACGCGGAGATCCCCTCGCCGCGCCCCTCGAACCCCATCCCCTCCGTGGTCTTCCCCTTGACGCTCACCCGGTCCTTCGGCGTCGACAGGATCAAGGCGATGGAATCGCGGATCCCGTCGGCCAGCGGCGCGATCTTCGGCTCCTCGCAGATCACCACGGCGTCGAGGCCGACCAGGCCGAATCCCGCCCCGGCCATCCGGGAGCGGGCGTGGGCGAGGATGGAGCGGCTCGAGATCCCGCGCGTATCCTCCCGGCCCGGCGGAAAGTGGAAGCCGATGTCGCGGTCCCCGAGGGCGCCGTAGATCGCGTCGGCCACCGCGTGCAGGAGCACGTCGCCGTCGGAGTGGCCGAGGAGCCCCTTCGGGTGCTCGACCTTCAACCCCCCGAGCCAGAGCTCCCTACCGTCGACGAGCCGGTGGGCGTCCCCCCCCAGCCCGATCCGGAAATCCGGAGCCTCGGAGAGAAGCCCCGCCGCCATCCGCAGATCTTCCGGCAGGGTGACCTTGATGTTCCCTTCCTCGCCCGAGACGGCGACCACCCGGTGGCCGGCCGCCTCGACCAGGGAGGCGTCGTCCGTCCCGGTGCGCCCCTCGCGGTCGGCCCGGGCGTACGCTTCGCGCAGGATCTCCGCCCGGAACCCCTGCGGGGTTTGCGCCCGGAGGATTTCGGACCGGTCCATCGTCACCAGGGTCCCCGCGGCCTTGTCCCACGCCTTCACCGTGTCCCGGACGGGAATCACCGGGACGGCCGCCCCGTGCGAGCTCGCCGCCTCCGCGCACCGGTCGAAGAGCGCCGGAGTGGCAAAGGGACGGACCGCGTCGTGGATCAGGACGATCCGGACGTCCCCCGGCAGCGCCGCCAGGGCGTTGCGGACCGAATCCTGCCGCTCCCGCCCTCCGTCCACCGCCGCGATCACCTTCGGGAGGCTCTTGTACGATTCCCGCGCCTCCTCCGGCACGTCGGCCGGGAGGACGAGGACGATCCCGTCGACCCGCGCAGAGGAAGCGGCGGCGGAAAGGGTCCGGTCGAGGAGCGACCGGCCCGCGAGCGGAAGGAACTGCTTGGGGACGTCGGCGCCCATCCGGCGCCCTGCGCCTCCAGCGACGACGATGGCTACCGTGCCGGGCAACAGGGGCGGCGGGGCGGGATCAGAGGTTCAGGAAACGGCGGAGGTCCGCCTCGACGGCTTCCTCGGTGACGGATTTCGCGATGGAGATCTCCTTGACCAGGAGGGAGCGCGCCGCGTCGAGCATCTTCCGCTCGCCGAACGAGAGCGCTTTTTCCGACTTGAGCAGGAGGAGGTTCCGGAGGACCTCGGCGATCTCGAACGGGGACCCGGACTTGAGCTTCTCCATGTACTGGCGGTACCGCCGGTTCCACGGCTTCGGCTCGAGCTCGACCTCCCGCTCCTTGAGGATCTTGTAGACGGACCGGACCGCCGTCGCGTCCATGATCCCCCGGAGACCGACCTGCACCGCGTTCCCCATGGGGATCATGATCGTGATCCCGGTGTCCAGGATCCGCAGGACGTAGAACGACTCCTTCTTGCCGTCCGCGAACTTCTTCGTCTCGATGTTCTGAACGACGCCCACGCCGTGGGCGGGGTAAACCGCCATGTCGCCGATCTTGAAATCCACGGAAGCTCTCCTTCCGATGACCCGTGCGAAGCGTCACGAACCTTTGGAATTTGATGTATTATATTGGTTTTTCGGCACTTCGTCAATGCGAGGTTGGTTCCCTGCCGTGACCGCTGGACAAATCCTGTTCGCCGGAGTCGACATCGGCTCCCTCTCCACCGACGTCGTCCTCCTGGACGGCGGCCGGAGGATCCGGGGCGCCTCCATCGTGTCCACGGGCGCCTCGATCCGGAAGGCCGCGCGGGAGGCCATCGACGCGGCGCTCGCGGCGGCGGACGCCAAGGAGGAGGAAATCGCGTTCACCGTGGCGACCGGGTACGGGCGGGACCGGCTGGAGACGGCCGACCAGCGCGTGACCGAGATCACGTGCCACGCGCGGGGGGCGCGCCACCTCTTCCCCGAGGCGCTCTCGGTCCTGGACATCGGCGGGCAGGACAGCAAGGTGATCCGGCTGGGGCACGACGGGAAGGTGGCCGACTTCGCCATGAACGACAAGTGCGCCGCCGGGACCGGGAGGTTCCTCGAGGTGATGGCCCGGACGCTGGAGATGGACCTGGAGCAGATGGGGATGCGGTCGCTCGCGGCGTCCCGGTCGATCCCCGTCAGCTCCACGTGCACCGTGTTCGCCGAGTCGGAGGCGGTATCGCTGATCGCGTCCGGCGCCGCCCCGGAGGACATCGCGTGGGGGATCCACCTGGCCATCGCGGAGCGGATCGCGGCGCTGGCGGAACGGATCGGGATCGCCGAACCGGCGGTCATGACCGGGGGGGTGGCGAAGAACCCGGCGGCGCGCAAGGCGCTGGAGGACCGGTTCCGCCTCCGGTTCCTCGTGCCGGACGAGCCGCAGTTGGCCGGCGCCCTCGGGGCCGCGCTGCTGGCGCTGGAACGGAGCCGGTCTCCTCATTGAGGCCGGCGGTTTCAGAGGCGGGCCCGTTCCTCCAGAACCATGCCGAAGAGCCGGTCGATCTCCTCGGGCGTGTTGTAGAAATGGGGCGAGAAACGGATGCCCCCCGCCCTGGGGGAGCAGACCACCTTCCGGGAGTACAGCGCCTTCCAGAGGGCGGAGTTGTCCACCCCCGGCACCTTGAACGTCACGATGCCCGAACGTTCCTCGGGATGGACCGGGGAGACGATCTCGAACCGTTCCGCGTTCGCCTTCTCGATGATCCGCTCGGTCAGGCGGCGCACCCGCTCCCAGATCCGGTCCACCCCGACCGACAGCAGCAGTTCCATGGAGGCGTTGAAGGCGGCGATCCCCACCGTGTTCATGCTTCCCGGCTCGAACCGGCGCGCGTCCGGGGAGAGGCGGAAGTCGTAATTCTCGAAGTCGAACCGGTTCCGGACCGAATGCCACCCGAGGACCACCGGCTCGATCATCTCCATGACGTCGCGCGAGATGTAGAACCCGCCGATCCCCTCGGGCGCGAGGAGCCACTTGTGGCCGTCGGCGGAGAGGGCGTCGATCCCGAACGCCTTCACGTCCATCGGCAGGACGCCGACCGACTGGATCCCGTCCACGCAGAAGAAGATCCCGTGGCGCTGGCAATATTCGCCGATCCCCGGCAGGTCGTTCCGGTACCCGTTGGCGAACTCCACCGAGGAGAGGGAGATCAGCCGCGTCTTGCCGTCGCAGGCGGCGAACAGCTCCTCCTTCCGCACCCGGCCGTCCCGGGCCGCCACCATCCGGACCTCCACGTTCCGGGACTGGAGGCGCATCCAGGGGTAGATGTTCGACGGGAACTCCACGTTCGCGGTGACCATGTTGTCCCCTTCCCGCCAGGGGAAGCCGGCGGCGATGAAGGAGAGCCCCTCGGAGGTGTTCTTCACGAAGGCGACCTCCTCGGCGGAAGCGCCGACGATCCGGGCGAACCGGCCCCGCGTCTCGTTGGCGAGCTCCTCCCACTTCCGGGGGCGCCACGCCCCCTCGTCCCGGCTGAGCTCGAGCATCCGGATCCCCGCCGCGGCGGAGCGCGACGGGATCGGCGAGACGCCCGCGTGGTTGAAGTACAGAAACTCCGCGCTGACGGGGAATTCCTCCGCGCGGATCGGCGCGACGTCGATGGGCAACGCGTCCCTCCCTGGCAGGTTCTACCATTACGTTATAATAATTCGATGAATCGGTCAGGGGAAAACACGCGCCGGGACCACCGGAGAGCCGTCGTCCTGCTCTCGGGGGGATTGGACAGCGCCCTC
>JACRNP010000022.1 GCA_016234845.1 Deltaproteobacteria bacterium
GCGTATCCCCTGCTCGCCAGGGCGGGGTACGGGAAGAACGCCGCCGGGGGCCTCCTCGCCGCCGGGGGGCTGGGCGCCATCCTTTCCCCTCCGGTTCTTGGCGCGGCGGCGTTCCTGATCGCCGAGTTCCTGAAGATCTCCTACCTCGACGTGATCCTGATGGCGACCATCCCGACGCTCCTCTACTACCTGTCGCTCTTCGTGATGGTGGAGATCGACTCCCGGAAGCCGGGGATGCGGAAGGTGGTGATCCAGGGCTCCTCGGGACTGTGGACGCTGACGCGCCGCTACGGGTTCCATTTCACGTCCCTGGTGGCCATCGTGGCGTTCATGCTGGCGGGGTACACCGCGATCGCCGCGGTGTTCTGGGCCACGGTGATCGCCTTCGTGTTGAGCTTCCTGCGGAACGACTCCGCCCTGCGCCCGGCGAAGCTCGTCGAGGCGCTGAACGCAGGATCGGTGGGCGTCCTGGGAGTCGCCGTGACGTGCGCGGCGGCAGGCCTGATCGTCGGCGTGGTGACCCTGACGGGGCTGGGGCTGAAATTCAGCGCCATCATCATCAAGTACGCCGGAAACAGCCTCTTCCTGACCGCGGTCTACAGCGGACTGATCGTCTGGATCATCGGCCTCGCCGTGCCCGTCACCGCCTCGTACATCATCTGCGCGGTGATCGTCGCCCCGGCGCTCACGAACCTGGGGGTGCCCGACTTCGCCGCCCACATGTTCATCTTCTACTACGCCGTCCTCTCCGAGGTTTCCCCTCCCACCGCCCTGTCTCCCTTCGCGGCGGCGGCCATCACGGGCGGGGACCCCTACAAGACGACGCTCCAGTCATGGAAGTACACGTTGCCCGCGTTCATCTTCCCATTCACGTTCGTGGTGGATCCCGCGGGGGTGGGCATCCTGCTGAAGGGCCCATGGACCGCCGTGGCCTGGACCGGCCTCACGGCGGCCGTCGGGATCGTGGCCCTTGCCGGCGGCGTGCAGGGGTGGCTGTTCCAGGAAACGGTGCTCGCGGAGCGCGTGCTCCTGATCGCCGCGGGGCTGTTCCTCGTCTACCCCGGACCGGTGTGCGACGCCGTCGGGATCGGGTTGGTCGCCGTCGTGGGCGCCATGCAGCGCGGGTTCCTTCCCCGGCTCCGGTTCTCCCGACCGGGGGGATGAGGCCGGTCGCGCCTACTTCCTGCCTGCGGGGCCGGAATCGGAGCTCTTCACCATGTCCCGCAGCCGCGCGAGCAGGTCCTGGAACGACGACCGCTGGAGGATCCCGCCGAACTGTGACCGGTAGTTATTGACGAGGCTGATCTCCTCGATGATGACGTCGTAGACGCGCCAGTCCGCCTTCCCCTTCACCATCCGGTAGTTCAGCGGGATTTCCTGCCCCTTCCCCGTCACGATGAGGGTCTCGACCGTGGCGAACCGCCCCTCCTCCACCGACTCCTTCCCGTACCGG
Source organism: Deltaproteobacteria bacterium (assembly GCA_016234845.1). Lineage (NCBI taxonomy): Bacteria > Pseudomonadati > Myxococcota > Myxococcia > Deltaproteobacteria bacterium. The sequence goes on from JACRNP010000022.1 coordinate 1,454, forward strand.
ATCTTCTCCCCCTGGTACGCCTCGACCTTCCCGAGGTAGGAGTTCTCGAGAACCTGCCGGAAGAGCCCCACATACTCCTTCCGCTCCTCCGGGGTGCGCTGCCTCCAGGCGGGGCCCAGGGAGCGCTTCGCCATCTCGTCGAAGTCGAACGCCTTGGAGATCTCTTCGCGGAGGAGGGTCCGCCGCTCCATCCGACGCTCCTTCGCCTGGAGATCCTTCTTCTTCAGGATTTCGAGGACGCGGTCGATCGCGCCGCGGACCCGGTCCGTGGGCTCTCCCGCGAACGACGAGGCCGGGGTCGCCAGCAGGAGGGCGAACACCGCCGCTACCGCCGCCGCGACCCGCCAGTAGGCCCGTCCGGGCGGATTACTTCTTCGCGCTTCCGTGGATGAATTCACCGATCAGCCCCTCCAGGTCCAGGGCCCCCTCCGTCTCCCGGATCTTCCCTCCCGCGGGAATCATCCGGTCCGACGCGCCGGGGGACAGGTTGATGTACTTGTCGCCGATCAGCCCCCGCGTCCGGACGGAGGCGATCGTGTCTTCGGGGATTCCGATGCCGTCCTGCACCCGCATCCGCACGACGGCCTTGTAATCCTTCACGCCGATCGACTCGACGGAGCCCACCTGGACCCCCGCGACTTCCACCGTCGCCCCGGCCCGAAGCCCCGCCACCGAGGCGAACTCGGCAAAGACCGGGAACCGGTTCCCCCCGCCGATCTCCACCTTCCCCAGCCGGATCGACAGCCAGGCCAGGCACGCGATCCCGACGACGATGAAGATCCCCACCGCCGTTTCCACCCCGAATTTCCGGTTCACCGTGGCCTCCTCCTTGACTACAGCAGCCGGATGGGACCGGCGAAGTCGCCTGTCAGCAATTGCCGGACGAACGGATCCTCCGAGGCGAGGACCGAAGCGGTCGGGCCCGCCGCCGCGATCTTCCCGTCGCGGACGACCACCAGGTGGTGGCACCAGTTGAAGACCTCCGGGATGTCGTGGCTCACCATCACCATCGTGAAGGCGTGCTCCCGCCAGGTGTCGCACACCAGCCGCAGGATCGAATTCCGGATGATCGGGTCCAGCCCCGTCGTCGGCTCGTCGAAGAAGATGATCTCCGGGTCCAGGACCATGGCCCGGGCGAGGGCGACGCGCCGGACCATCCCGCCCGACAGCTCGTCCGGGTACTTTTCGTTGATGCCCGGCAGGCCGACGAGGCCGAACAGCCGTTCCACCTTCTTCCGGATCTCCTCCTCGCCGAGATCCGTTTTCTCCCGCAGCGGAAACGCCACGTTGTCGAAGACGGTCATCGACTCGAACAGCGCCCCGGTCTGGAACATCACTCCGAAACGGTCGCGCAGCGCGTACAGCTCTTTCCGGGAGAGCCGGTTGATGTCGATCCCGTCCACGAGGACCTGCCCGCGGTCCGGGCGGGTGAGCCCGATCATATGGCGGAGGATGACGCTCTTCCCCGCCCCCGAGAGGCCGACGATGACGGTGATCCGCCGCGCCGGGATGTCGAGGGTCACCCCGTTCAGGACCTGTTTCCCCGCCATCGCCGTCTCGACGTCCACGAGGCGGATCGCCAGGGGACCGCCCTCGACCGGATCCGGGAGGGCATACAGGCGGGCGGGGGAACCCCCGGATACGGCCATGCTCACAACAGCACCGACGTGAGGATGTAGTCGCCCACCAGGACCAGGACGGAGGAGATGACGACCGCGGACGTCGTCGCGCTTCCCACCCCTTTCGCCCCCCGCTGCGTGTTGTACCCCTTCCAGGTGCACACCCATCCGATCAGGATGGCGAACGCGAACGATTTCCAGAGGCCGCCGGCGATGTCCGCGAGCTCCACGCTCTGCTCCATGCGCCCGAAATAGTCCCCGGCGTTGACCCCCAGGAGCCCCACCCCCACGAGCCACCCGCCCAGGATCCCCACGACGACGAAGATGGCCGTGAGGAGAGGGACGGCCACGATGGAGCCGACGAGCCGGGGGGAAACGAGGAATTTCTTGGGCTCGATCGGCATGGAGTCGAGCGCCATGATGACGCCGCCGATCCGCAGGATGCCGATCTCCGCGGTCATCGCGGGGCCCGCCCGGCCGATGACCATCAGGGCCGTGAGGACCGGACCGAGCGCCCGGATGAGGGAGAGCGCGACGACCGATCCGAGTAGACCCTCCGACCCGAATTTCCGGAGGGTGTGGAACCCCTGGACCGCGAGGACCATCCCGGTGAAGGACGCCGTGAGGACGATGA
>JACRNP010000023.1 GCA_016234845.1 Deltaproteobacteria bacterium
GAAGCGTCGACCCGGCACGGTTTCCACGGGGCTCGACGTTCTCGTGGAGAAGCGGTTCGGCCCCCTGAAGGGGCTCGCGGTCGGCCTCGTCTGCAACCCCACGTCGGTGGACCGGCGGCTGCGCCACGCCGCGGACCTGTTTCACGAAGCGCGTGGGGTGCGGCTCACCGCCCTCTTCGGGCCGGAACACGGCGTCCGGGGCGATGTCCAGTACATGTCCGCGGTGGGGAACGAGCGCGACCGGCGGACGGGAGTGCGGGTCCACTCGCTCTACGGAAATACCGCCGAATCGCTTCGGCCGCCGGGAAGGGCGTTGCGCGGGCTCGACGCGCTGGTGTTCGACATCCAGGACGTCGGCGCGCGCTACTACACCTACCAGGCCACCATGCTCTTCTGCATGGAGGCCGCGGCCCGCGCCAGGATCGCCTTCTTCGTCCTCGACCGGCCGAATCCGGTCGGAGGAAGCGAAGTGGAAGGCCCGGCGCTTCGCCCCGGCTTCGAATCCTTTTGCGGCGTGCACGACGTGGCGGTCCGCCACGGCCTCACCGTGGGCGAGCTGGCCCGGCTGTACCGCGAGGAGCGGAAGCTCGACCTCGAGCTCACCGTGATCCCGTGCCGGGGCTGGCGTCGGGGGATGTTCCAGCGCGAAACCGGACTCCCGTGGGTGTTCCCTTCCCCCAACATGCCGACGCCGGAGACGGCGCTGGTCTACCCGGGGATGTGCCTCCTCGAGGGGACGAACGTAAGCGAGGGGCGCGGCACCACGCGGCCCTTCGAGCTGTTCGGGGCGCCGTGGCTCGACGCCGATCTCCTGGCGGACGCGCTCCGGTCCGAACGGCTGCCGGGCGTCGGATTCCGCCCGGTCCGGTTCATTCCGACCTGGGACAAGCACGCCGGGAAACGGTGCCACGGGGTCGAACTCGTGGTGTCCGACCGCGAGGCGTTCCGGCCGTTCCGCACCGGCGTCGCCTGCGTCGCCGCGGCGCGTGCGCAGAACCCATCCCGTTTCCGGTGGCGGACGGAACCGTACGAATTCGTGGAGGACGTTCCCGCCTTCGACCTGCTGTGCGGCTCGGCGCGCGAGCGGAAGGCGATCGAACGGGGCCGTGGATGGCGCGATCCCGCGGCGGACTGGGCGCGCGAGGAGCGGGCGTTCATGAAGCGACGATCCCTCCACCTCCTGTACGGATCGTGACGGGCCCGTCGAATCTCCGGAAATTTTCCCTGATACCGTTTCGCGGTGAGGAGGATCGTCCCGATCTCGCGATCACGGGGCAGGTCGCGCGCCAGGCGGGGCTGCTATCGGTCCGCTGCGCCATCCTTGGTAAGCTGTCGGAACTCGCCATTCCCACGCCGGAAGAGACGCCGGGCAGAAAGGACGCCCTCTGGAAGGGGACCTGTCTCGAACTCTTCATCGGAGCGATGGGTGACGAGGCGTACTGGGAATTCAACCTTTCCCCGGGCGGCGACTGGAACATCTACCGCTTCACGACGTATCGGGCGGGGATGCGGGAGGAGACGGCCGTTTCGTCCCTCCCTTTCGAGGTGCGGACGGATTCGGACGCCCTGCACCTGTCCCTTTCCCTGGATCTCGCCGCGATGCTCCCGCCGGGACAGGCGATCGATGTGGGGGTCTGCGCCGTCCTCCGGTCGACCGCGGGCGGGATGAGCCACTGGGCGCTGGCCCATCACGGCCCCCGGCCCGACTTTCACCGGAGGGAGGGGTTTGCGCTTGCCTTTCCGGCCGATCGGTCCGCCCGGAATATTTTCCCGTAAAACCGCTTCGAGGCGTTTCTCAGCGCACGGTAAACCGGAGAGGGAAGACGCTTCCTCAGCTGGGCCTTGATCTCCTTCGCCGTATCGTCCCGGACCACCAGCGTGCCCTGCTCCTTGCGGACGAGGATCCCTTTCGCAATCAGCGAGCGGAGGGATTCCTCGATCTGCCGGGAGTAACACACCGCCCCCGTGATGGAGAAGTAGAGGCCAGACAGGAGCGCATCCCTCCCTTTCAGCTCGCACAACGCGGAATATATCCTTTGCACGCGGAGCTCTTCGCCGCCCCGGCACGCAAGTCCGATCACGGCCGTCAGGATCTCGTTGACCTCCGGAACCCAAGCCAAATCCCGACATCCCCCTTCCACCGGTTCTTTGGTTAAAAAGAGTCTGCAGCAAAAAATGTTCCTCGATGGTCGAAGCGTATCTCGTCGAATGGACGAAGCAATTTCCCCGCCCTCGATGGAAGGGATGCCGGCGGATTACGAATCGGGAAAAGAAGTGCGTGATTCGTAATCGTGTCGATGCGCATCTAAACCATCAGGAACCGGCATCAGGAAACCAACCGCATGCCGTACGTTACGGAGGCGACGCATCATGAAGACGTTACCCGACCTTCCGGCAATTACGATGATCACGTTTCTGATCCTGGTGGCCGTTGCGCTGTCCATACCCTTTTCCGCGACGGCCGTTTCCGACCCTACCTCCGCGGCCGCCGATCAGTGCATCCAGAAGACCCGAAGCATGCTGTACACGCAGATTTCCAACACGAAATACGCATGCGAGTTCGACGGGAAGAAGCTGTTGATCAACGAATTCGGAAGGATGACCCCCGCCCCCGAGGGGGTATACAGGAAACTCGGGGACGGGAAAGAGTGCCGGATCGGCAAGGGAGGGTTCGTTCTCTCCTGTAACCTGTAACCGGCGAGGGATCCGGGGGTTGCGCCGAACGGCGCAACCCCTTATCGCGATCCTGCCTCGAATTCCTTTCGATATCGGCAGGCATATCGACTCCTCGTTACGATACGATCTACCGGTGTCGACGACCAACCGCCCCTTGACCGTGCTCGCGCTCCTTCTCGGTCTCTTTCTCGCCGCGATGGAGATGACCGTCGTCTCCACGGCGATGCCCACGGCGGTGGGCGACCTGGGAGGGATCCACCTCTACGCCTGGGTGTTCGCTGCCTACATGCTGACGATGACGGTGACGCTTCCCATCCACGGCAAGCTCGCCGACCTCTACGGGCGCAAGCCGGTGATGATCGCCGGCATCGCCGTCTTCCTCGGCGGCTCCTTCCTTTGCGGCCGCGCCGACGGAATGGGCGAGCTCATCGTCTACCGCGCCGTCCAGGGGATCGGCGCCGGGGCGATCCAGCCGGTCGCCCTGACCATCGTCGGGGACCTGTTCGACGTCCATCAACGGGCCCGCGTCCAGGGGTACCTCGCCGCCATGTGGGGATTCGCGGGGCTGGTCGGCCCCTTTCTCGGAGGCGCCATCGTCCAATGGCTCTCGTGGCGCTGGATCTTCTACATCAATATCCCGCCGGGGCTGGCCGGCGCGGCGATGCTTCTCTTCGCCTATCACGAAAAGGTCGAGCGGACCGAGCACCGGCTCGATTTCGCGGGTGCGGTCCTGCTTTCGGTCACGGTGGTGCTGGCCCTTCTCGCCGCACGCTCCCGGGAGGGGATGGCGGCGCTCGTCCCGGCTGCCGCGGTCGGCCTGGCCCTCTGCCTGTGGACGGAGCGGAGCGCGCCCGAGCCGCTCCTTCCGCTCGACCTCTTCACGCAACCCGTCATCGCGGTGGCGACGGCCAGCGGGGTGCTGATGGGCGCGGCGATGTTCTCGGTCGTCACCTACGTGCCCCTGTACGTGCAAAGCGTCCTCGCGGGAAGCCCCACCGAAGCCGGCAGCGCCATCGCCCCCCTCTCCATCGGGTGGCCCATCGCATCGACGCTGTCCGGACGTCTGCTCCCGCGGATCGGGTACCGCGCCCCCATCCGCGGCGGCTTGGGCGTGGCGGCCTGCGCCGCGCTGCTGCTGGCGTTCCTCGTCCGGCCGGGCGTGGACCTGTGGGTACCGCGGGGCCTGACCTTTCTCTACGGGCTGGGGCTGGGTTTCGCGAACACGCCGCTCATCATTGCGGTGCAGTCGAGCGTCCCCTGGGAGCGCCGGGGCATCGCCACCGCAAGCACGATGTTCGGCCGCACGATCGGCGGCACGCTCTCCGTGGGGATCCTGGGCGGCATCCTCGCGGCGGCGCTCCTCGGAAGCGGAGCGCCCGCCGGAACCGTCGACCGCCTGCTCGGACCGGGACGCGACCTGTTGCCCCCCGCGGTGGTTCGGAGCATCTCGGGGGCGCTCCAGTCGGGCATGGAGCGGATCCTGTGGGCAGTTGCCGCCATCGCGATCGCGGCATTCGCGGCGAGCCTGTTCTTCCCCGCCCTCCGCGTCCCGCCGCGGGAGAACAACGGCAACGCGCGCGGATGACCGCCCGCTCCCGCGACGCAAGAATCCATCCCTTGCCGCAAGGAAGTTACAGCTGCCCCCCCGGGAAAAAACGACGCGCCCACCGATATATCGACGCGCGCCAGATCCTCAAGGCGCCCGAGGGGGAGTCGTACGGTTCGGTGGACGGCGGGTTGCGGAGCCGGATGGAGATCTTCCCGTCCTTGATGACCTGGACAGTGATTTTCCCTCCCTTTTGCGGCGCGAAATCCATGCCGGCCGTCAGGACATGATCCATCGGGTCGCAACATTGCGTGATCCACGCAGCGCCCGAATCGCAGGCGATCGCCAAACCGCCCGCAGGGCCGTCCACGCTCACCACCGTTCTATTCGGCAGACTCGTCATCGTCGCTCTCCTCAACACTTGCAGGAATCCTCCCCCAGCGGAGGAGACTTCCCTTTTCTTCGGGCCTCCCGGAACTGGGCCCTGACCCTGCCGGCGGATACCGCCATCACGATCGACTGGACCGCGCCGATCTCGTCATCGGCGATTCCCAATCCCTTGGCCACGCCAAGGTAATGCTCCATTCAGGGATAGCACGCCATCGCCATGGCCGACGCGAGGTGAATCAGGACCGTCGTCCTCTCGTCCAGGATTTCGTTGTGACGCGCCGAGTTGTAGAAGCCGGTGTAGGCTAACTTCTGTTCCGCGGGCAACATGTCGATCCTCCTTGTCGTTCGAACTGGGGGGCTCTTTTCGCAAGAAGCGCCTCAATCCCCTCCTGCCAATCCGGCGATCCCCAGACGCTCTCGAAGCACGTCCGATCATCCCCGCCGCGCAAGGCGCATTTCATGGCCTCCAAGGCGGAACCCGACAACTTGGACAAGTCGCGGCCCCGTTCCAACGCGACCCCGATAAGGTCGTCCGCCGGAACGACTTCGCTGATCAGCCCGATCGCGAGAGCGCCCTGGGTATCAAGCTGCCGACCCGTGAGCAGCAACTCCGCGGCACGTGCCCTGCCGACGGAAACGACGAGCTCGCGGACGGTTCCCCATCCCGGGATGAACCCGTAGGCGGTCTCCGGCAATCGAAACGTCGCGCGGTCGGATGAAATTCGAAGATCGCATGCCAATGCAAGGCCCAGCCCGTCGCCGATTACATGGCCGTTGATCGCCGCGATGGTCGGGATGCTCATTTGAGCGAGACGAACGAAGACATCGCGCCCCGCCGTGCTCACGGACCGGGGGTCGGGAACGGCACGCCAGAACTTCAGGTCGCCGCCGGTGCAGAACACACCGTCGAGCCCTCCCGTGATAACCAGAACACGCGATAAATCCGTATCGATCTCCGACAATTGGCAGGCCATTTCGCCGCTTCCCGAACCGCTTCCAGGGGGACGTCGAAATTCCTCGCGACGCTCCCGGTGTACTCCTCCATCCCGCTCTCTCCGAAATCGAACCGGTTCTCCTCCACGACCCGGACATCCCGGAATCCCGTCTTTTCCAGGAGGCGGAGGTATTCGTCTTTCCGGACGGCCCCCGCGACGCACCCCGCGTAAGCCGCCAGCGACAGGGCCACCGCCTCCGGAAGCGCCTTCGAAAGCACCAGGTCCGAGATCATGACTCTCCCTCCAGGCTTCAGCACCCGGTACGCCTCCGTGAAAACCCGTTCCTTGGCCGTGGAGAGATTGATGACGCAGTTGGAGATGACGGCGTCCACGGAGCCATCGGCCGCCGGCAGGTTCTCGATCTCCCCGAGGCGGAACTCGACGTTGCCGAAGCCGCCTTTCCGGGCGTTCTCACGGGCCTTCTCGACCATCTCCGGCGTCATGTCCACGCCGATCACTCGACCCGACGGCCCGACCGCCCGGGCCGCCAGGAAGCAGTCGAAGCCTCCCCCGGCGCCCAGGTCCAGAACGGTCTCCCCTTCCTCGAGGGAGGCCAGCGCGACGGGATTGCCGCATCCAAGCCCCAGGTTGGAGCCCCGAGGAACCGAATCCATCTCTTCCTTCGAATAGCCGACGGTCCGGCTCGCCGATTCCGCGACCCCACCGGTTCCACATCCCGTGTCCGCACCGCAGCAGGAGCCTCCCTGCCGGGCGATCCCCGCGTACCGGTCCCGGACGAATTTTCGAATCTTCGCCTCTTTCATCGCTGCATGTCCTCCCTTATTCTTTCTGAAGCAGCTCCCCCATCAGGGGCCCCAGCACCCGCTTGACCATCCCGCTGAACTCCTCCACCTTGATGAGCGACAGGCAGCACACCTCCCCTTCCTTCTCCCAGCTGATCACGGCCAGCTTGTCGCCCCCCTTGATCCCCGCCCGGTCGCGCAGCTCCTTCGGAAGGACCATCTGACCGCGTTCATCGACTGCGATCAGCGATTCGACCTTGCAGCCGGCGAACGGTTTCGCCGACGGCCCGCAGCAGGACGCCTCTTTTACCTTCCGGTCCATCGATCCTTCCCTCCCCGAAATGCCGTTGTTCATTCCTGATGGTTCAGTATATTCTGAATTTACTGTGTGTCAAGAATAATCTGCCAAATAAGTTCTGGGGGGCAAGCCGGGACCTGCTCCCCGTTCGCGGCCGCTTCGCCGCGCGGCGTCCCGATGAACTGAGGTACGATGAAATGGCCGACACGAATATGCGCCGCCCCGCCGGCGCCACGGAGGCCCCCGATGATACTGGTCAAGACGTTCGCCAGCCAGCTGAAAATCTTTCACGCGAAAAACGAGCTCGACGAACTCGACCGGGCGGTCAACGATTTCCTCGCATCGGGAAAGATCTCGAACGTGGTCTCCGTCAGCGACGCGGTGACCACCGGCTCCAGGGGCGAGGCGATCGGCGTGATCCGCGTCGTGGCGTACGAGGCCCCCGCCGCCTGGCGGGAGGAGTACCACGAGAGGATCGACCGGCGGATCCGGGATTGGGGCGACGAGATCGAGAAGCTCCGCGGGAAGGCCGAAACGTTGGGCGCCGGGGCCCGGGCGAGGCTCAAGGGACAGGTCGACGAGCTGAAGACGCTGCAGGAGACCGCGCAGCAGCAGCTCTCACGGATGCGGAAGGCCGGGGAGGAGGCCTGGGGGGACCTTCACGCGGGCGCCGAGCAGGCCCTCGAGGAGCTTCGCAAGGGGTACGAGACCGCGGCGGCGAAGCTCAAGAAGTAGCCGGCGCGCGCCGCCTCCGAGATCAGCGCACCCTGACCACGACGTCGGCGATCATGCCCACCGCCGCCACGCCGACTATAACCGCTAGCGTGGTCCTCAGCCATCGGGGGCTGGTGCGGTGGCTCAAGATGCTGCCGATCTGAGCACCTGGCACCGCCGCTAGCACGAGCAGCACGGCGGGAATCGGCGGGACCTGTCCCGTGGCCACCTTGCCTGCGAAGCCTGCCAGCGAGGAGAGGAAAACAAGCGCCAGGTTGCTCCCGATGACCACGCGGGTCGGCAGCCGAAGGGCATGGAGCATCAGGGGAACGAGGATGAACGATCCTCCCTGACCGACCAGCCCACCCAGGAAGCCGATCGCTGCGGCAATCGATGCGGCGAGAGGAATGTTGAACCTGCAGGCATTGGGGTCCTCGACCTCTTGGTCCTCGGACTTCGGAAGCCACATCATGATCGCAGCCAGGGCGGCGAGCCCCGCGAAGACCATCATCAACACCGCGTTCTCCACCCACCGCGAAACGACCGATCCCGTCAGCGCGGCGGCCGTGATGGCGCTCCCCATGGAAACCACGAGCCGGCGGTTTACGCTCCGGTATGTGTCGTGACGCCAAGCCCCCGACAGGCAGGCGAACAGCCCTTGCGTGATCGTCAGGCCGGCGACCTGCCGCATGTCCAGGGGGACGAACCCGAAAGCGGGGGGCAGGTAGAGAAGCGCGGGCGCCATGATGATCCCGCCGCCGATCCCGACCAACCCGGCCAGGCAGCTGACGGCGAAACCCACGAAGAAGATCAGGACGGCCAGCCCCGTATCGATCATGACGGCACCGCTACGGCAGAACCTCGATCCGGCCTTTCGGTTCCGCGATGAGTTCCCCGATGGCCGCGGCCGCAACTCCCGCTTCGGCCAGACCCAGGAGCAGGGCGTCGAATCTCGAAGGTTCGACCGCGAAGAGAAGCCCTCCGGATGTCTGGGCGTCGCAGAGCAGGATGCGGTCGACCTCATCGATCCCGTCGAGGTAGCTCACGATCCCGTCAAGGGACTCCCGGTTGCGGCGCGTGCCCCCTGGGATAAAGCCTTTGACGGCGAGTTCACGCGCCCCCGGAAGGACGGGAACCGTCGTCAGCCGAATCCGCGCGCCGACACCCGAGAGCATCTCGCGCAGGTGGCCCAGCAGGCCAAATCCCGTAATGTCGGTGCATGCGCGCACGCCGGCCTTCCGGCCGACCTCCCCCGCCGCGCGATTCAGGGTCGCCATGGTCCCGATGGCCGCCCTTGACGCTCCCTCGCCGGCCGTGCCGGCCTTCATGGCCGTCGTCACGATCCCGGTTCCGATCGGCTTCGTGAGGACAAGCCGGTCCCCCGCGCGTCCCCCGACATTGGCCCAATATTCTTTCGGATGGACGAAGCCGGTCACGCACAGGCCGTACTTCGGCTCCTTGTCGTCGACGGTGTGACCGCCGACAATGTCGATGCCGGCTTCCCGGGCCTTCTCCGCCCCGCCGCGCAGGATCTCCGCGAGCATCGACATGGGCAGCACGTCGCTCCCTCTCGGGAAACCGACGACATTGAGCGCCAGGACGGGGCGACCGCCCATGGCATAGACATCACTTAGGGAATTCGCCGCCGCGATGGCGCCAAACTGGTAAGGATCGTCCACAACCGGGGTGAAGAAGTCCACGGTCTGGATCAGCGCCAGTTCGTCGGAGACGCGGTAGATGGCCGCGTCATCGGAGGTTCCCGGCCCGACGAGCACGTTCGGATCCATGATCTTTGGCAAGCCGCTCAGAACCTGAGCGAGGTCCTCAGGACCGATCTTGCCCGCTCATCCCGCGCAGTGGGAAAGCTGGGTCAGGCGCACTGCATTGTTGGACATGCTCGACTCCTTTTTTTCGTCCGGTTCGATTTTTCAATATCCCGCGTCGCGCCGATGGCTATCATCGTATGCTTCCCGGAGCTATACTAAAAATGCATTATTGTTTGCGTTACCATGCGCATATTTTGGGGTTGCCGATGAACCCGCATCTCCTTCGCACGTTCCTCTCTGTCCGCAAACACCGGAACTACACCCGGGCGGCCGAGGAAGTCCTTCTTTCCCAGCCGGCGGTCTCGCGGCGGGTGCGTCAGCTCGAAGAAGAGCTCGGCGTCCGGCTCTTCGAGCAGATCGGCAAGTCGCTCCACACGACAGACGCCGGGGAAACGCTGGCCGCCGAGGCGGAGAAGCTGCTCGGGGCCATGGAACGGACCGCCGAGGCGGTGCGCTCCCATGGTTCCGAGGAATGCGGATCCATACGGATCGGAGCCAGCGCAACTCCGGGATTCTACCTCCTCCCCGGCATCCTTGGCCGGTTCCACCGCCGTTTCCCGAAGGTGGCCCTCCACTACACGGTGGAGAACTCTCTTCGGATAGAGCAGAAGATCGTCCGGAACGAGCTCGACCTGGGTTTTGTCGGCGCTCACCTGGCGAACGAGGAGCTGGAACTTACGACGCTTCTTGAGGACGAGATCGTCTGCTTCACCAGCCCGTCCCATCCCCTCGCGAAGGTGCGCCGGGTTGCTCCGGATTCGCTTGGAGACGAGGTGTGGATCACGCGCGAGAAGGGCTCGGCGACCCGCCAGCTCTTCGAAGATTGGTTGTCATCGAGGAGGGGAGCGATCCGGAAATCCATCGAGCTGACCTGCCCGGAGACCTGCAAGGCGCTGGTCAAGGAGGGCATCGGGCTCTCGTTCATGTCGATCTACGGGCTTCGTTCCGAAATTCGGTCAAAGCGCCTCGTGAGGGTTCCGGTGACGGGGATGACTCTGAAACGGCCTATTTTCCTCGCCCGACACTCCGATAAGCGCAATTCACCCGCTATGGAGAGCTTCCTTGCGATCGTGAAGACCGCGTTGCCCGAGCTAACAATGTCTTAGGGGTTCGTGAGCCGCGGGCGGGGCTCGCTACTCGGTCGGCGCCCCGCGCCCGTTCAACTGCTGTAAGTGAGTGAAGGCGGGGGGAGTTGACCGATGAGCCTTGCCCCAAGGGATGTTCGCCGCGGGGTACCCCAAGGGAGCGCAATTCGTCCGGGAGTGGGGCGGCCCAACCAGGGCTTGCCCCAAGAGATCCTCGTCGGGGGGTACCCCAGGGAGCGTATCACGTCCGGGAGTGGGGCCGGCCTGCGCGGCGGGGCGAATGGCTTCCGGGCTCCCGTGCGTCGCCCTCATCCTCGCTATCCGCTCGGCGCCATTCGCCCGTTCAACTCCCCATGGGTTGTGCCGCCATGGGGAGAATCCTGCCGTTGGTGGAGGCGGGGGGAGTTGAACCCCCGTCCGAAGATTCTTTACTCCGGGCTACTACGTGCGTTTCCGGTCATTTGGATCTCGTCCACGGGGACCCCGGCCGGCAGGGTTCCCTTCGGACCATCCCGGGAGAGGTTTCGCCCTTTTGCCCCCCGGGAGGAGGCGTCGGGCTATCCCGTGAGAGTGACCTCCTCGCGCCTATACGGGCATTCGACGGTCGGAGGCAGGCGGCTTAAGCCGCCTGGGCTAACGGATAGTCGTTGGCGACTATTGAGTTCCCGTTTTTACGAGGTTCAGGGCCTCGGCACGCAACCCAGGAGCATCGACATCCCCGTCGAAACCGTTTCGCCCCCGTTCGCTTTCTCCATTATAGCAGTTTGGCGGACCGCCCGGGATGCGCGCCCGAACGACCCGCCAAACGACCAAAGGAGGGAAACCGGAGCATCTCTGCCCCGTTTATTAGACACCGTTCCTGCAAATAAGGTTCCCTCGCGGCTACAAACCCGCCAGACGCTCGATGACCGGCGGGATCAGGTACGTCGCCAGTCGGGTGTGACTGCCGCCGCCGAGCACCACTTCGAGCCTCCCCCCGCACGCCTCTTCCGCGACTTCCCGCATCAGGGTGGCGATGCCCCAGTAGCACGGGCCGGTGAGACCGATGTCGCCGTAGTCGCCCTGGTGGGTGTCGAATCCGAAATACCAGAAGAGGAGGTCGGGCCGGAACCGTCGGACCTTATCGGGGAGCTCCCGCCGGACCAGGTCGAGGTACGCGTCGTTCATGGAACGCTTTTCCCGCCCGCCCCCGCCGGCGTCGGGAAACGGGAGGTCCACCTTCGTGCCGTCGGGGGACCGGTACTCCGTTCCGCAGACGCACACGTGCAGCACGTCGGGGTCGGAACGGAACAGCTCCCGCGTGCCGTCGCCGTGGTGGGCGTCCGTGTCGAGGATCGCGAACCGCCGGTACCCGAACTTCTCCCGGAGATTGACGATGCAGAGGGCGACGTCGTTGAAGCAGCAGTACCCCCCGAAGAAATCGCGTCCGGAGTGGTGCCCCCCCGCGCCGATGAAGGCGAAGGCGTTCGCGATCCCGCCCCCGGCGATCTTCTCTCCCGCCATCACCACGCCGCCCGCCGAATGCCACGCGGTCGAACATAACGGGTCTCCCTGCACCCCGTCGATCAGCCCCGGGGTGTGGACCTTCAGCAGGAGCTCCCGGGAAACGGGCCCGGGCTCGTAGAGCTTCGCCCGGCCGGTCCGCAGGACCCCGTCCAGCGCTTCGGGGAAGTCGGCCAGGCGCGCGCCGACCGTGAGGTAGCTGCGCCGGGAGAAGGACGGGTGGTAAAAGACGCCGGTGACGTTATTCGTCATCGCACGCCCCGGTCAGTCGCCCGAGCCGCGTTTCCCGCGGGTCCGGGTCGCCCGTTCGATATCCCGCCGCGCGTCGCGCTCGGCGATGTCGTGGCGCTTGTCGTACAGCTTCTTCCCCCGCGCCAGCCCGATCTCGAGCTTCACCCGCGGCCCCTTGAAGTACATCTTCAGCGGGATGACGGTAAGCCCCCGCTCCTTCACTTTACCGAAGATGTGGTCGATCTCCCTGCGCTTGAGGAGCAGCTTGCGGACCCGGAGCGGATCGATCACCCTCAGGTCTCCGTGGGAGTAGGGGGTGACGTGCACGTTCTCGACGAACGCCTCGTTCCCCCGGAACGCGGCGTACCCGTCGGCGATGGTGACCCGTCCCTCCCGGATCGATTTCACCTCGTACCCTTCGAGCGCCAGGCCGCACTCGAACGTTTCGAGGATCTCGTACTCGTGCCGGGCGCGCCGGTTCGTGGCGACCACCTTGACGGCGGGCGCGCTCGGCTTTTCGGTCCTGTCGGGCTTCCCGGCCATCCCCGCCCCCGCCTTTCCTTTATCGGCTCCGTTCCGCGCCGCCGTGCGCCGGCCGGCCGGCCACGACGGTCAACCGCACGTTCTCCCGCCCGGTCCGCTCCAGCAGGTTCCGGAAAAACCGTCCGCCGTGGCCTCCCGGGTCGTCCACGACCGCGAAGTCGGCCGGACCCCCCGGGGCGAGGATCCCGCCGGGCAGGGATAGCGCGCCGGCCCCGCTCGTGGTCGCCGCGCGGAACAGCTCCCGGCAGAGAACGTCTTCCTTCTTTCCGCCCCTGTACAGCGACCGCGCGGCCATCATCTCCGCCCAGAGGGACAGGTCCGGCACCGACCCCAGGCTGTCGGTCCCCAGGGCGAACGGTACGCCCGAATCGACGAAGTGGGTCACGTCCGGGTCGCCGTGGCGGTGCGCCGCGTTGCTCCGCGGGCACAGGACGAACCGCGCCCCGCCTCCCCGCAGCCCGTCCAGCTCCGTGCGCGAGAGGTGGACATTATGCACCAGCACGACTCCCTCCCGCAAAAGGCCGGCATCGCGGAGGTACTCCGGCACGTTCCGTCCCAGGCCGCGGAACCAGGATACGTCCCGCCCGACCGCGGGGTAGAGACGCGTGGCGATCTCCCCCCCGCCGTCCGCGAGAAACGCCATCTCCTGCGGAGACTCTGCCAGGTGGAGGCAGGCGGGGAGTTCCTTTTCGGACGCGAGCGCCGCGAGGAACCGAAGGAGCGTTTCGCCGACGGTGTACAGGGTGTGGGGCGAGACACCGCTGGAGAGCAGCGGATTGGAGGCGCCCAGGTCGTCGAGCCGATCGAGCGCGCCCTTCACGGATTCGAGAATCTCCGGAGCGACCTCGGGGAGGAAACCGATCCCCTCCGCGAAGATCCGCGCGCGGAGAGGGCACGACCGGTACACGGAGAGGTCCGGACCCGCGATCTCCCCGGCCGCCGTGGTGCCGAAGGATAGAGCTTCCCGCGCCGCGGCGGCGAAGTCGGGGGCAAACCGGTGGGTATCCGGACCCCGCTTCCAGACGATCACCCGCAGGATCCAGTCCGTGAACGACGCCGGGATCGGAAGCGGCTTGCCCGATGGATCTTCGAACCGGGGGATCTGCAGGTGGACGTGCGCGTTGACCAGCCCGGGAACGATCGCCGCGCTTGGGAACTCCGCCCTCGCGAATCCGGCGGGTGCCGCCCTCAGGACGTCGTCCCGCGTCCCCGCGAGGAGGACGTTCCCGTCCGCCACGGCCAGCGCGCCGGGGGCGAACGTCGTATCGGCGTCCACGACCAGTCGGGAGGCCGCGTACACCACCCCGGGCTGTCGGTCCGAGCCCGATTTCACGGATGAATCACTCCCGTCTCCGGACGCCTCAGGAGTGTCCCGCTTCTGTGGGAGTTCTGTGAACGTCCCGGATTTGGGGTCAGACGACGGCCGCGACGCGGGGGCGCTGGCTCTCCGACTCGACCTTCCGCTTCACGTCCGTGATCCGGTTCTTCCGGTCCACGTAGACCAGCGTCGGCTGGAAGTTCGCGAGCTCCTTCTCGTCGTACATGGAGAAGGCGGCGATGATCACCAGGTCGCCCTTGCTCACCTGGCGGGCGGCGGCGCCGTTCAGGCAGATCACGCCGGAGTCCGCCTCCCCGTCGATGACGTACGTCGTGAACCGGTTCCCGTTGTCCACGTTCCAGATGTGCACCTGCTCGTACTCGGCCAGCCCCGCCGCGTCCATCAGCGTCTTGTCGATCGTGACGCTCCCCTCGTAGTGCAGCACGGCGTCGGTCACCGTGGCCCGGTGGATCTTGCATTTCAGCATCGACTTCATCATGGTGTCGTTCCCTCCCGGTATGGAACCTGGTTATTTTCGAAGCGTGATGTTGTCGATCAACCGCGCCGGCCCAACCTTCGCGGCCACGAGGATCGTGATCGCGTCGACGCGGCCCGACACGGGGGATAACGTTTCCGGCGCCCGCCCCTCCGCGTACTCGAATTTCGCCAGCGGCTCCCGGACGAGCTCCTCCCGCGCCGCGGCGACCAGCACGCCCGCGTCGCGCTCCCCCCCGTCGAAGAGCGCCTTGGCGCGGAACAGCCCGCGCGAAAGGCAGCGGGCGGCGACCCGGTCGTCCCCTTTCAGGTACGCGTTTCGCGAGCTCATCGCCAGCCCGTCCTCCTCGCGGACGATCGGCGCCCCGACGATCTCGATCCCGAAGTCGAGGTCCCGCGTCATCGCCCGGATGACCGCCAGCTGCTGGCAATCCTTCTCCCCGAACACCGCCACGTGCGGCTTCGCCGCGAGGAACAGCTTCGCGACGACCATCCTCGCCGGGGCCGAACTGCGTCGGGTTGACGAAGATCGTCGCCGCCACCGCCCCGCAGCCACGCTCCTTCGCGATCCGCACGAGGCTCACGTGACCCTCGTGGAGGTACCCCATCGTGGGGACCAGCCCGATCCGCACCCCTTCCGCCCGCCGCGCGTCGGCCCACTCCCGCATCGCCGCCGGAGTGCGGAGAAGCTCCATCAGAAGGAGTGCTCCCTGCCCGGAAACGACCCGTCGCGCACCGCCGCCGCGTAGGCGGAGACCGCGTCCGCAACCGGCTTCCGGAGCTCCCCGAACCGCTTCACGAATTTCGGCCGGAACTCGTCGAACAACCCGAGCAGGTCCTGCATCACCAGTACCTGGCCGTCGCACCCCGGCCCCGCCCCGATCCCGACCGTGGGGATCGACAGGGACTGCGTGATCTCCGCGGCGAGCGCCGCGGGGATCCCTTCGAGCAGTAGCGAGAACGCTCCCGCCTCCTGCACCGCCGCGGCGTCGTCCAGCAGCCGTTCCCGCTGCGGATCGGTCTTCCCCTGCACGCGGTAGCCGCCCATCCGGTGGATCGACTGCGGGGTGAGCCCGATGTGCGCCATGACCGGGATGTCCGCGGAGGCGATCGCCCGGATCTTGTCCGACGCGTTGCGCCCCCCTTCGAGCTTCACCGCTTCCGCCCCCGCCTGCAGCAGCCGCCCGGCGTTGCGGACCGCGTCGGCCGTGGAGGCCTGGTACGATAGGAACGGCATGTCGGCCATGAGAAACGCGCGTTTCCGCCCCCGGGCCGCCGCCTCCGTGTGCCGCACCATGTCCTCCATCGTCACGTTCAACGTGTCGGGATGGCCGAGCACCGCCATCCCCAGGGAATCCCCGACGAGGATGATGTCCACCCCGCACTCGTCGAAGATGCGGGAGAACAGCGCATCGTACGCCGTGATCATCACGATCTTCGACCCTTCCGCCTTCATCTTTCCCAGGTCGAGGATGTTGGTCTTCCGCACGATCGTACCCCCCCCGTTCGGCGCAAAAAGAAAACGGCCTTCCGGAACCGTTCCCGGAAGGCCGCGCGATCCGCCCGTGGCCCGCGACGGCCCGGCGCAGGACAAGGCGCCGTGCCACCGCATCCTTAAACGTTTCCGTCTCGGTCCGGTGCTACCTGGATCCCAGCGGTATGTAGTGCTGCGTCCCGCGTTTCACACTCTTGACTTCTCTCACGAGATGTTCAAGGTCGCGGGGGCTTTCCACGAAGTCGATCTCGCTCGTGTTCACCACCAGGAGCGGGGTCTCGTTATAGTGGAAAAAGTATTCGTTATAAGCATCGCTCAATGTTTTCAGGTAGTCAAGGGAGATGTTCCGCTCGTACGCGATCCCGCGCTTCCGGACCCGGGAGAGGAGCACCTCGGGGCGCGCCTGCAGGTAGATGACCAGGTCGGGCTTGGGGAGCGTGGAGACGAGCAGTTTGTAGATCGACTCGTAGAGGGAAACCTCGTCGTCCTCCAGGTTGATGAGGGCGAAGATCTTGTCCTTGGCCAGGATGTAGTCGCACACGACCCCCGCCTCGAACAGGTCGCCCTGGGCCAGCTCCTTCTGCTGGCGATACCGGGACAGCAGGAAGAAGAGCTGCGCCTGGAACGCGTATTTCCGGGGATTTTCGTAGAAACGCTCGAGAAACGGGTTGTTGGCCACCTCCTCCTTGACGAGGCGGGCGGCATACTTCTGGGCGAGGAGCTTGGCCAGCGAGGATTTCCCCACCCCGATGGCGCCTTCGATCGCGATGTAGCGGGGATTCTTCGGATCGGTCATTTCCGGTCAATTGTAAGCGGGGACCGGCGATTTTTCCACTACATTCGGGAAAAGGAGCGCGCCAGGGCGAGGTACGCGGCGGGAGGAACCGTCTCCGCGCGGTCCGACGGGTCGATCCCCGCCGACTCGAGCAGAACGCACCATTGCGCCGCACCCCCGGGGAGGAACGGCGCCGGGGCGTTCCGCAGCGTCTTCCTCCGCCGCGCGAAGGCGGCGCGGACCACCGTCTGCAGCGCCCGGAACAGCGCGTCGGGGAAATCACCGGAAAAACGGACCGTCATCACCGCCGAGTCGACCTCCGGAGCCGGGTGGAAGCACCCCCTCCGGACGACGAACTCCTGCCGGGCCTCTCCGAGCGCCGCGAGATACACCGAGAGGATGCCGTACTCCTTCCCGCCGGGGGGTGCGCACAGCCGCTCCACCATCTCCCGCTGGAGCATGAGGACGGCCCGCGGGAAGAGGTCGCGCAGCTCGATCAGCCGGAGGATCGCCGGGGAGGAGACGGAGTACGGCAGGTTCCCCACCGCCGTGCCGCCCGAGGGGAAGCGGCGCCGCCACACTTCCGCGGGGACCGCCAGGAAGTCCGCCTCGACCACCTCCGCCGTCGATCCCGCGAACCGCTCCCGCAGGTGGGCGGCAAGCCCGCGGTCGATCTCGACGGCGATCACCGCCGCTCCGTCCGCCGCCAGGGGACCGGTCAGCGCTCCCAGCCCCGGCCCGATCTCGAGGTACGGTCCCGGGAAAGAGTGCGCCAAGGCAACGATCTTCCGGACGATGTTCCCGTCGTGGAGGAAATTCTGCCCGAGCGATTTGCGGGGGGACAGGCCGAGGGCGGCGAGGGTCCGCCGCGGGGAATCAGTGGGCATTAAAAACGGGAGGCTCCGGCGGAGTCGCCGCAGGAGGGGGGGCGCAGTGAGGTAAAGCGCAGCCGTGCGGGTTCATCGCACGGCGAGCCACGAACGGAGCCCCGCCCTCCGAGGCGGCGCAGCCGGAGGGATCGTTCTTTGGATTCGTTGCCGCATTGATGAAACGCACCACTTACCGGGCGAACCGGGAGGCCGCATACGCGTTGAGCTCCGGGCCGGAGAACTCCCCGGCCGACATCCGCCGCTCCCCGAGCAGCGCCACCATGGCGGCATTGTCGGTGCACAGCGCCTTCGACGGGAGGAAAACCTCGATCCCGGCCGCTGCGCCCCGCGAATGCGAAAGCTCCCGGAGCCGGGAGTTCGCCGATACGCCTCCCGACAGCACGAGACGCGGAATCCCTTCCCGCCGCGCGGCGGCGACCGCCTTCTCCGAAAGGATGTCCGCGATCGCCTCCTGGAACGACGCGCAGACGTCCTCGATCCGGGCCGCCTTCCCGCCCCGGGAGGCGAGGAACGTCCGCAGGGCGGTCTTCAATCCCGAGAAGGAGAATTCCGCCGAATCCGCGGAGAGGCGCGCCCGCGGAAACGGGTACCGCGACGGGTCGCCGCTTTCGGCCAGCCG
This sequence comes from Deltaproteobacteria bacterium, assembly GCA_016234845.1. NCBI lineage: Bacteria > Pseudomonadati > Myxococcota > Myxococcia > Deltaproteobacteria bacterium. The sequence goes on from JACRNP010000023.1 coordinate 18,143, forward strand.
GTCGATGACCACGCCGCCGGGGTACCCGAGCCCCATCATCTTGGCCCCCTTGTCGAACGCCTCCCCCGCCGCGTCGTCGAGCGTTCCCCCGAGCTGCCGCGCGTCGCCCCACCCCCCGACCCGGAAGAGGGAGGTGTGCCCGCCGGATACGAGAAGGGCGATGTAGGGGAATTCGACCGGACGTTCGAGGAAGACCGCGTGGATGTGCGATTCCAGGTGGTCCGCCCCGTAGATCCGTTTCTCCCAGGCGAATGCGAGCGACTTGGCGAAGCACAGCCCCACGAGGAGGGACCCGATCAGCCCGGGGCCCGCCGTCACGGCGATCCCGTCGATTTCGTCCCGCCCGCAGGACGCGTCGGACAGCGCCCTGGAAACGATCGGCACCACCGATTTCAGGTGCTCCCGCGACGCCAGCTCCGGCACCACGCCGCCGTATGCCGCGTGGACCGAGACCTGCGAGGAGACGACGCTGGACAGGAGGCCGGCCGACCCGTCGTACACCGCGGCCGCGGTCTCGTCGCAGGAGCTCTCGATCCCCAGGACTCGCATCGGGTCGACCTGACGGCTACAGGATGTTCGCGGCGAGCTCCGCGAGGGGGGAGCGCTCCCCCTTTACGAGCATGACGTGCCCGGCGATCGCCTCCCCCTTGAACTTCTCGACCGTGAAGGAGAGGCCGTTGGAGGCCGAGTCGACGAACGGGTTGTCGATCTGGTACGGGTCGCCGGTGAGGACGACCTTGCTGTTCTCCCCGGCCCGGGTGAGGATGGTCTTCACCTCGTGGGGCGACAGGTTCTGCGCCTCGTCCACGATGATGAACTGGTTCGGGATGGAGCGGCCCCGGATGTAGGTGAGCGGCTCGATCTCCAGGATCCCGAGGTTCATCAGCTCCTGGTATCCCCGCACGCCTCCCTGCCGCTTCTTCCGGCTGAAGCCGAACAGGTACTCGACGTTGTCGAAGATCGGCTGCATCCACGGCTTCAGCTTCTCCTCGATGTCGCCCGGGAGGAAGCCCAGGTCCTTCCCCATCGGCAGGACCGGACGCGACACGAGCATCCGCTGGTACACCTCGTCGTCGGAGGTCTTCCGAAGCCCCGCGGCGATCGCCAGCAGCGTCTTCCCCGTCCCCGCCTTCCCCGCGAGGGTCACGAGCTTGACCGAATCGTCGAGGAGGATGTCGAGGGCGAAGTGCTGCTCCTTGTTCCGCGGGCGAACCCCCCACACGTCGTCCTTCATCGGCGGGAGCAGGCGGAGCTTCCGCTTAGAGCCGTTCGCGCGGGCGAGGGCGGACGACTGCGTCGCGGCGTCCCGGAACACGACGTATTCGTTGGGGTACAGCTCCTCGGCCCCCGGGGGCGGATCGGACTCGCCGGCGGCGTAGAAGGCGTCGATGAACTCCTTCCCCGCCTGCACCTCGCGGAATCCCCGGTAGAGCTCCTCGATGTCGACGCGGTCGCTCTCGTAATCCTCCGCCGTGATCCCGAGGGCGTCCGCCTTGATCCGCAGGTTCGTGTCCTTGGAGACCACGACCACGGGCACGTCCTTCTCGCGACCGCGCACCGACAGCGCCACGCCGAGGATCTGGTTGTCCGCCAGCGACCCTTTCAGCTCCGGCGGGAGGAGCGACGCCCCCTCGCCGCCGAACGCCACCCGGAGCACGCCGCCGTGCTCCAGCGGCACGCCGTCCGCGAGGTTCCCCTGCTCGCGCAGCCGGTCGATGAATTTCGACACCGTCCGGGCGTTCCGCCCGAGCATGTTCAGGTCTTTTTTGAAGTGATCGAGCTCCTCGATCACCATGATCGGGACGAAGACCCGGTTGTCCTTGAATCGGAACAGCGCGTTGGGATCGTGCAGCAGGACGTTGGTGTCGAGAACGAAGTTCTTGATCATCCGGTCAGCGGATCTCCGCCAGCTTCTTCTTCGCCATCTCGGCGGACTTCGATTTCGGGTACTTCGTCTGGACCAGCTCGAGGAGGATCATCGCGTTCTTCCGGTCGTTCAGCGAGAGGAACGAGAGCCCCTGCTTGAACATGGCGTCCGGGGCCTTGTCCCCCGCCGGAAACCGGTCGACCACGTCCTGGAAGGAGAGGATGGCGTTTTCGAAGTCCTTCTCCGCGTAGAACGCCTCGCCCTTCCAGTAGAGAGCGTTGGGCAGGAGCTTGTGGTCGGGATGTTTCGCTGCGAAGGCCGAAAGCACCTCGCGCCCCTTCTTCGGGTTCCCCCCCTTCACCTGTCCGACGGCGTACTCGTACATCTCCTCCGGGCTCTTCCAATCCGTCGCCGCTTCCGCGGGCGCGCTGGCCGCCGCGGGAGCGGCGGCCAGCTTCCCGATCTTCTCCTCGAGGGCGGCCACCCGCCGCTCGACCTCCTTCACCCGCTCCGCGTTCCCGCGGATCTCCTGCACCGCGCGCTCCTGCTCGTTCAGCCGCGCGGCCTGCTTCTGCGATTCCAGCCGCGCCTCGTCCTGGCGGGACGAGACGGCGAGGAGGTCGGACTTCACCCGGTCGAAGTCGCTGTTCAGGTCCGCGTACCCCTTCCGAAGCGACTGCACCTCGCCGGACCCGGGGGTCTCCGCCGGGGCGACGGAGACGGGAGGCGGCGCCGCCGCCCGCATCGCCGCCATGTCCTTCCGGAGCGTCACCATCTCGTCCTGGAGCCGCTGGAACGAGCCGGTGTCGGCGACGGCGCAGCCGGCCGCCGAAGCGGCGATGCCGGCGAGAATCAGGAGCGCGACCGCGTTGCGCAGGCCCATCGTCACCTCACTTCAGGACGAAATGCGCGCGGCGATTCTTCGACCACGCGTCCTCGGAGTGTCCGGGATCCAGCGGGCGCTCCTTTCCGAAGCTGACCGTGGACAGCGCCCCCTTGGCGACTCCGAGCGAAGCGAGGTACCCCTTCACGGCGGCGGCGCGCCGCTCGCCGAGCGCCAGGTTGTATTCGGCCGTCCCCCGCTCGTCGCAATGCCCCTCGATCAGGACCTTCGCCTGCGGGTTCTTCTTCATGAATCCGGCGACCTCCTGGGAGGTCTTCTTTCCGTCGTCGAGGAGGATCGCCTTGTCGAAGTCGAACCGGATGTCGGCGAACCGGGACGCCTTCTCCTCGGTGACCGCGGCGCCGGCCGCGGCTTCCGCCGCCTTCGCGGTCATGACGGGCGACGCGGACGCGTCGGACGCCTTCGATTCCTTCACGGGGCTTTCCTTCACCTCACCGGCGCCGGAACCGGCGGGGGCGGCCGCTGCAGGCCCGGACGCGTCCCCGCCCGCGCCGTCGGACTTCACCGTCTGCTTCTTGGAGCATCCCGTGGCGACGACCACCGCCAGGAACAGGGCCAGGGCGACCCGCTTCCACGAAAACGTACCGTCCATTCTCCCCCCCCCTTTTTTTCCGGGTGCGGCCGGGGCTTCCCGTCCTTCCGGAGGCTACCTTCCGGGGGACCAGGATGGAGAACCCACGTCTCCGAGGCCGGAAACCAGGGTCCGTTCGCGCCGACCGTCCGTTGAAATGATTTTGAGCTCAGAATATCCCCTTTTCCGGTACGTGTAAACCAGGTACCTCCCGTCGGGGGAAAAGGAAGGATCCTCGCAGTCCGCCCCCGCGACGAAGGCCACCTGGCGGACGTCGCTGCCGTCCGGCGCGGCCGTGAAAATGGCGAACCGCCCCTCGGAGCGCGCGGTGAAGGCGATCCGGTTCCCCGCCGGGGACCAGGACGGCGAGGTGGCGTACCCCGACCCGTGCGAGATGCGCACCTCTTCCGCGGATCCGAGGGTCTTCACGTAGACCTGGGGCGACCCGCCCCGGTCCGACACGAACGCGATCCGCCGGCCGTCCGGAGAAACCGCCGGCGAAACCTCGAGACCCCACCCCTGGACCACCTTCTCCGGCTGGCCGCGGACCACCCGCGTGCGGTGGATGTCGGAGTTCCCTTCCATGCTCACCGAATAGTAGAGCCACTCCCCGTCGGGCGAGAAGCCCCCGGGTGCCTTCGACTCGCCGTACCGGACGATCTCCTTCTCCGACCCGGTGGACGGGTTCCGGAGATAGATCACCGGAACGCCGGTGCGGAACGACGTGTAGGCGAGCCACTGCCCGTCCGGAGACCACCGGGGGAACAGGTTGAAGCTCCGGTTGTCGGTCACCTTCCGGAGTTCCTTCCCGTCCATCCCCACGATGTAGAGTTCCTTCCCCCTCCCCTGCCGCGCCGTGAAGGCGACCTCGGTGCCGAATACGCCGCGCGCGCCGGTGAAGGCGTAGACGATCTCGTTTGCGAACCGGTGGGCGATGGAGGAAAGCTGCTTCGGGGTGCCCGAATACCGTTTCCCCGCCATCAGCGTACCCTGGGTGGCGTCGTAGAGCCGCATCTCGACGGTGAATTGACCGTCCCTCTCCTCCGCCTTCCCGATGACGACCGCTTCCGCCCCGACCACCTTCCACGCGGGAAACGACAGCGGCGTCCCGGCGAAGTGGGCCGGCGTGACCGGCTCCAGGTGCCCGGTGCGTGGGACGATGTCGAACAGGTCGGTCAAGGCGAGGTCCGCCTCGATGATCTTCGGGATCGCGCCGGGGAGGGAACGGTCGCCGGCGGACGTCACCATCTCCGCCACCGCGATCGGCATCCGCTTCCCGCCCGGCGCGTTGATGTCGATGTACAGAACCGGAAACGCCGCGGCGGGGAACAGCGCCAGCGCGAGGATCCCCGCGACGGCCGCCCCAACGATCGATCGTCTCACCCCGCCCCCCCCGCGCCGTGGAATCGGAACCCCACCTCGTAATGATCCTCCCCGCCCCGCAACTGTTCCGGGGGAACGGGCAGCGGGCTCGCCTTCCGGATGGCGCGCCGCACCGATTCGTCGAAGTAGACGTTCCCGGATCCCTTTTCGATGCGCGCGTCGGACACCTTGCCGTCCTTCTCGATGACGATCCGCATCTCCACCATCAGCTTCCCCGCATTGCGGACCAGGGCCTCCGGGAGCACCCAGTTTCCGCGCACGCTCTCCTCGAGCTTCCGGAAATATTCCCTAAGCTCCGCCGACAGCCGCACGGTGCCCTGGGCGCCGCCTCCGAACGCGCCCGCCGCGGAGGGGGATTTCGGGGCCTCGACCCGGTGGGCCACCCGCTCGCCGACGCTCCGCACGGCCGCCCGCGCGGCGGACTCCCGCCGCCGCTCCTCGACCGCGCCCCGGACCGCGTCCGACCCGGCCCGCGCCTCGCGCATCTGGCGCAGCCGCTCCGCGACCGACGATTCGTCGGCCGTGCGTTTCCGCGCGGTGGAGTAATCCTCGGGACGCGCGGCGGGCGCCGGCTTCCTCGCCGCGGCCTTCGGGGGCTTGCCGGCCTTCTTCGGGGGAGGGGCCTTCTCCCGGACCGCCGGCTTCGGCGCCGGTCCGGGCTGCCGCGCCCCGGTTTCCCGGAACTCCCCTCCCCCGACCAGGTCCACGACGGCGACCGGCTGGAGGCGGAACGTCGGCCCCTGGATGGAGGAAACCGCGAGTGCGAGAACGCCGAGCGCAACGTGGAACGCCCCGGAGAGGGCGATCATCCCCCGGGGCGGGAGCGCTCGGGGGGCTTGAAAAAGCCGCGGCCCGAAGGGCACCTTAGGGCCTGTCCATTTACCGTTCGAGCGGTTCCGTGACCATGCCAAGTTTTTCAACCCCGGAGTTCCGAACCTCCGCGATGACCTTGACCACGAAACCGTACGGGACGGAGCGGTCCGCGCGGAAGTACACCTGGCGGTCCGTCCGCTGGGCGACGATCTGCTTCAGGACGCCCCCCATCCGGTTGAACTCGACGGCCTGCTTCCCGATGAAGATGCGGCTGTTGGCGTCCACCGTGACGACGAGGCGCTCCTCGTCGCTGCGCAGCGCCTTCGCGCTGGCCTGCGGGAGGTTCACGTCCACCCCCTGCGTGAGCATCGGCGCGGTGACCATGAAGATGATGAGGAGGACGAGCATCACGTCGACCAGGGGGGTGACGTTGATCTCCGCCATGATCCTGCGATCGCCGGCGCGGCCGGAACTGCTCATCATGGCCATGGCGTCACGCCTTCTCGATCTTCCGCTCGAGGAAGTTGATGAAATCCGCGGTGAAGCTGTCGATCCGGGTGTGGATCATCCGGATGCGGTTCAGGAAATAGTTGTACGCCATGACCGACGGGATCGCCGCCACGAGGCCCGCGGCCGTGGCGACCAGCGCCTCCGCGATGCCGGGGGCCACCGTCGCGAGCGTCGCGTTCCCCGTGGTCCCGATCCCGGAGAAGGCGTTCATGATCCCCCACACGGTCCCGAACAGTCCGATGAACGGCGTCGCGCTGCCGGTGGTCGCCAGGAACGGGAGGAGGTCCTCCATGCTCCCCACCTCCTCGTGCGCCGTCTTGATCATCGCCCGGTGGACGTTGTCGACGGGGAACGGGAGCGCACGGCCTCCCTCGGCCGTCTCCCCCCGCTCGCGGTGGATCCGCGTCAGCTCGATGTACCCGGCGCGGAACACTTCCGTCAGCGGGGACTTCTCCCCCTTCTCCACCTTCTCGTAGAGGGCGGGAAGGCTCTTCCCCTCCGCGAACGCCCGCGCGAACTCCGCCTGGTTCTTCTCGATCCCCTTGAAGAGGCGGAACTTGAGGAAGATGATGGCCCACGAAACCACGGAAAAGCCCACCAGGAGCAGCAGGACGAGCTTCACGATGGGCCCTGCCATCATGACGTGGCGCAGCACCTGGGTGTCGAACATCCCTGCCGCCACGGGTATCACGGGCAGCACCAACCCCACGGGAACGATCAAGGATCCCTCCTCCTGTCGATGGACGATAACTTCCCTATATAGCGGATTCCACTCCCGGATTCAATCACCTTGACAATACTTCCCCCCGTACATAGGATACGGCCCTGAAAGTAAATAAAGGAGCATATATATGAAAAAATCCCGGAACACCCGTCAGCGCGGCGTCATTCTCGACATCCTGCGCCGGACCGGCGCCCACCCGACCGCGGAGATGATCTACCGGGACGCCCGCAAGGCGATCCCGAACATCAGCCTGGGAACGGTGTACCGGAACCTCGGGTTTCTCCGGGACCAGGGGGTGGTCCGGGAGATCCGCCCCAACGACGGCGGATCCTCCCGGTTCGAGGGGATGGACACGCCCCACGCCCACTTCCACTGCGTCGGCTGCAGCGGCCTTCTCGACATCCCGCTGCCGGCCGCACTCGAAAAGCTGGAATTCCCGGGAACGGAGCGGATCTCCGTGATCTCCGCCGTCGATCTTCACGTCATCGGGTCGTGCCGGGAGTGCGCGACCGCGGGGGCGGGGGCGCAATGAAAAGGGGGCCGATCGGCCCCCTTTTCGTTTCACCGGCAGGGATCGCGCGGAACGCTTACGCGAGCTTTCTCCCGCCTTCCGCCGCCCACTTCTCCAGCATGTCGGTCGTGACCGACTTCGGACGCTCGAGGGCGTATCCCAAAGCGCGGTCCCAGGTGATGTTGCAGAGGACCCCGAGCGCCCTGCCGACGCCGAAGAGCACCGTGTAGAAGTCGTACTCGGTGAGGCCGTAGTACCACTGGATGACGCCCGACTGCGCGTCGACGTTCGGCCACGGGTTCTTCGCCTTCCCGTGCTCCCGGAGGATGTCCGGGGCCACCTTGTAGATCATGTTCACCAGCTTGAACATCGGGTAGTCCGGCAGGTTCTTCTGGCAGAACTCCATCTGCGAGGTGTAGCGCGGGTCGGTCTTGCGGAGCACTGCGTGGCCGTAACCCGGGATGACCTTTCCGCTG
>JACRNP010000024.1 GCA_016234845.1 Deltaproteobacteria bacterium
TCGCGCGCAGGTGGAGGCGGCACTCGGGATGGCGGGAATCGCCGAACTGCGGGCGAGGGGACTCCAGGAGATCTCCGCCGGGGAGCGCCAGAGGGCCGCCGTCGCCCGCGCGATCGCCCAGGGCGCCCGGGTGATGCTGCTCGACGAGCCCACCGCGTTCCTCGACATCCGGCACCGGGTGGCGTTCTACGAGGTCGTCACGCGCCTTTCGGAGGAGTGCGGGATCGCCGCATTGGTGGCGTCCCACGACCTGTCGCTGTGCGCGGAGTACGGGAGCCGGATCGTCCTCCTGTCGGGCGGGACGGTGGCGGCGCAGGGGAAGCCGGAGGAGGTGCTCACGCCGGAAAACGTGCGGGCCGCGTACGGGATCTCCGTCGCCTGCGACCGGAATCCCGCCACCGGCGCCATCCGCGTCACCCCGCTGCGGGAGAACCCGCGGCGGTAATTTTTTTAATACCAGGGCGGAAGCCGGGGAAGACGGTGAGAGTCCGTCGCTGCCCCCGCATCTGTAAACCGGAACGAAACCCGCGTGTTTGCCACTGTTCCCGCACGGGAACGGGAAGGCGCGGGGAGTAGGCCGCCGGAAGCCAGAAGATCCGGACCGCCCTGCATCAACCCACTCCCTTTCGAGGGGAAGGAGGAGCAATGGCGGGGAATGCACGAAGAGGGATGATCCGGCTGGCCGCGGCGGTCGTCGCCGTCGCCGCAACGGCGGCGGCGCACGCCGGGGAGGCGCTGCGCACCGAGCCGGTGGTCGTGACGGCGACGCGGATCGAGGAGAAGGTCTCGGAGCAGGCGTCGTCCGCGACGGTGGTGACGCGCGACGCGATCCTTCTGACCGAAGGGGGTATGGCCGGCGACGTCCTCCGGGCGGTTCCCGGCGTGGACGTACAGCGCGCCGGGAGCGCGGGAAACCGGGAGAACATCAAGATCCGGGGCGGGCTGGCGACCGGCACGCTGGTGATGATCGACGGATTCCCGGTGAACAGCCCGACGCTGGGCCAGTTCGACATCGGAGCGCTCCCGGCGGCGCGGTTCGACCGGGTGGAGGTCGTGCGCGGCGCCCAGAGCGCGCTGTACGGCTCCAACGCGATGTCCGGCGTGGTGAACTTCCTGCCGCCGGCGCCCGGCGCGGAGCGGAAGTACGGCGCGGGGATCGCCGGAGGGAGCTTCTCCACGCTCCAGTGGAACGGGTTCGCCCGGGGAGGCGGGCCCCCGGGCGCCTTCCACCTGGAAGCCGGGGGGCTGACGAGCCGGGGGATCCACCCCAACGACGACGTCTCCCTCGTCTCGTTCCTCGGGGGCGCCGACGTCCGGCTCGGCGACCGGAACCGGGTCCACGCACTCGTGCTGACCACCGACGCGGACAAGGGGATCCCGATCGACTTCGGAACGCCCCGCGACGCGAATCACCGGTCCGTCCGGCGAGGCTCCCTCGCCGGGGGGCGGTGGGAGGTGCGGTTCTCCCGTTCCCTGTCCGTGACGGCATCGGGAAGCGTCTACAACGAGTTCTCGAAGGAAAAGGACCCGGCCGATCCCGGCGAGGCGTTCCCCTTCGTGTTCGACGACGAGACGAAGACCCGCAAGGTGAATCTCGGCATGGTGGCGAAGGCCGCCTCCGGAGAGCGGTCGACCTCCTTCGCCGGCGTGGAGTTCACGCGGGACCGGGCGACCGACACGCTGCTGTCGAATTTCGGCGACACCCACACGGAAGGAACGACCGTCAACCGTTCCGTTTTCCTGCAGGAGGAATGGCGTCCGGTCAAGGGGACCGGGGTGAGCGCCGGGGTGCGCGTCGACCGGAACTCCGAGGCGGGGACCGAGGTGAACCCCCGGCTGGCCGCGTTCCACGATATCGGCGGGAAGGGGGTACGGGTCCGGGCCGCCGCCGGTCGCGGCTTCCGAACGCCGACGATCTCGGAGAAGACCGACCCGTTCATCGGGAACCGGTCCCTTTCCACCGAAGTGACGCGCAGCTACGAGGCGGGCGCCGACATCGTGGCGGCCGGGGGGGACGCCACCCTGTCCGCGGCGTGGTTCTTCCAGTCGTTCCGCGACCTGATCCAGTTCGACCCGTCGGCGCCGGGCCCCGTGGGGTTCGGGGAGCTCCGGAACGCGGGGAGGGCGTTCTCCCGCGGGGTGGAGGCGACCGCCTTCCGGCGCTTCTGCCGGCCGTTCGCGGCGGAGCTTTCCTACACGTACACGGAGAGCTGGGACGCGTCGAAGCAGCGGCGAATCCTCGGGGTGCCCGCGCAGCGGGCGACGGCGTCCCTTCTCCTTTCCCCGGTTCCGGCCCTGGACGGACGGGTGGACTGGCACGTCGAGAGCGACATGCTGGATGCTCCGCCGAACGGGGGAGACATCCGGAGGGCGGGGTACTCGCGGGTCGACGCCTTCGCGCGGTACCGATGGAAGACGGGGGCGAAGGACGGTCCCGAGGTGGCGTTCACCGGGAAGGTCCGGAACCTCCTGAACCGCGATCACGAGGAGAGGAAGGGGTTTCCCGCGCCGCGCATCCACTTCCTCCTGGGCGCGGAGGTCGCCATCTGACGGCCCGGACGGCGGGCGTCCACCGGCGCCCGCCGCCTTTACACCCCCGGGGAAAAGGGATACCGTATTTTGGTATCAGACCGATTCTCCGGGGGCTCGCAGCGATGGATCGCAGTGTCGTCGAACGGTGCCGCGAGGAGCTGCAGCGGCAACTGGACGAACTGATGGCGGGGGCCGAGCGGACCGTCGTCGACATGACGACCGTCGGCGAGGAGAACTTCCCCGATCCCACCGATCGCGCGCTCCTCGAGTCGAACCGCAACTTCACCCTCCGCCTCCGCGACCGGGACCGGAAGCTGCTGGCCAAGATCAAGGAGGCCATCAAGCGGATCGAGGCCGGCACGTTCGGAACCTGCGACGGGTGCGGGGGAGAGATCGAGGAGAAGCGGCTGATCGCCCGGCCGGTGACCTCCCTCTGCATCGACTGCAAGACCGTCGCGGAGGAAGAAGAGGTCAAGTAGGGCTCCCGGACGGAACCGCCCGAAGGAGGCCCACGGAGGCCGGATGACGGAGCTTCGCAAAGACCCGATCGTGGGCCGCTGGGTCATCATATCGACCGAGCGCGCCAAGCGGCCCCACGAGTTCCCCCAGGAATCCCCCCCGCGCCGCGAGGGGGTCTGCCCCCTCTGCCCCGGCAGCGAACGGATGACCCCCCCGGAGATCCTGGCCTACCGCCAGGGCGGGGCGCCCAACGACCCGAACTGGACGCTTCGCGTCGTCTCCAACAAGTTCCCCGCCCTGCGCATCGAGGGGGATCTCGGGAAGGCGGCCGACGGGATCTACGACCGGATGAACGGGATCGGCGCGCACGAGGTCGTGATCGAGTCGGAGCGGCACGACGTCGACCTGTTCGACCTTCCGGAGAAGCGGTTCGAGGACGTCCTGTGGGCGTTCCGCGACCGACTCCTCGACCTGAAGAAGGACCGCCGGTTCAAGTCGGTCATCATCTTCAAGAACCACGGGGCGGCGGCGGGAGCGTCCCTCGCCCACACCCACTCCCAGCTCATCGCCCTCCCCGTCGTCCCGAAGCGGGTGATGGAGGAGATGAACGGGTGCCGGGAGTATTACCGGTTCCGCGACCGGTGCGTCTTCTGCGACATCATCGTCCAGGAGATGGAGCAGAAGGTGCGGATCGTCGAGGAGACCGGCGAATTCCTGGCGTTCGCGCCGTACGCCCCCCGGTTCCCGTTCGAGACCTGGATCGTGCCGAAGCGCCACCAGTGCGCGTACGAGATGATCGAGTCGGACCAGGCGCGGGCGCTGGCCGCCGTCTTCCGGCGGACGCTGCGGCGGCTCAACCTCGCCCTGGAGAACCCGCCGTTCAATTTCATCGTCCACAGCGCCCCGTTCCAGGAAGGGGCGGTCGATTTCTTCCACTGGCACATCGAGATCATGCCGAAACTGACCAAGGTCGCGGGGTTCGAATGGGGATCCGGCTTCTACATCAACCCGACGCCGCCCGAGGAATCGGCGAAGTACATGCGCGAACTGCCCGAGTGAGGGAGCGCAGGTTGTGAAGGTCCTCGTCGCCTCCTCCGAGATCGTCCCCTTCGCGAAGACGGGAGGATTGGCCGACGTCACCGGCGCGCTCCCCAAGGCGCTCCGCCGGATCGGGATCGAGGCGGACTGCATCCTCCCGTTCTACCGGTGCATCGACCGCGAACGGTTCCCCGTCGACGGTCCGGGGCAGGCGATCCGGGTCCCCGTCGGCCATCGCGAGGAGCAGGGAACGGTCGAGGAGACCGACGCGGGGGACGGGGTCCGCGCGTTCCTCGTCCGGAACGACCGGTACTTCGACCGGGAGTTCCTCTACGGGACCAAGGACGGCGACTACGTCGACAACTGCGAGCGGTTCGCCTTCTTCTGCCGGGGCGTCATGGAGTGGATCCTCCGGAGCGGCCGCCGGTACGACGTCATCCACTGCAACGACTGGCAGACCGCGCTGATCCCGGCGTACGTGAAGACGCTCTACGGCGGCCAGGGGAACTTTTCCGCCACGGGCACGGTGTTCTCCGTCCACAACCTCGGGTACCAGGGCCTCTTCTGGAACCACGACCTGGCGCTGACCGGGCTGGGATGGGACCTCTTCACCCCGCAGGGGCTCGAGTTCTACGGGAAGGTCAACCTGATGAAGGCGGGACTCGTGTTCGCGGACATCCTGTCGACGGTGTCGGCCACCTACAGCCGCGAGATCCAGACGCCGGAGTACGGGTACGGGCTGGAGGGGGTGCTGTACGAGCGCCGGGAGGACCTCTACGGCATCGTGAACGGGATCGACGACGGCGAGTGGCATCCCGCCTCCGACCGCTGGATCGCCGCGAACTACTCCGCGGGCGACCTCTCCGGGAAGGCGGCGTGCCGCCGCGACCTGCTGTCCGAGTTCGGACTGGCGCCGGTGGACGCGCCGGTCGTCGGGATCATCGGCCGGATGACCGCGCAGAAGGGTACGAGCCGTGCGGCCTGAACCAGATCTACAGCCTGAAGTACGGCACCGTGCCGATCGTCCGCGAGACGGGCGGGCTGGCCGACACGGTGGCGGACGACGACCGGAACCCGGGGGAGGGCACCGGGTTCACTTTCCGGCGGTACGAGGCCGAGGAACTGAAGGACGCGGTGTCCCGCGCCCTCGCGGCGTTCGCCGACCGGCCGCGGTGGGAGTCGATCGTGCGCCGCGGGATGGCGCTGGACTTCTCCTGGGACGCGTCGGCGCGGGAGTACGTCAACCTCTACGGGATGGCGCTGCGGAAGCGGGGCCGGAAGGCGTAGCATTCCCGCATGCCGGAGAACAGGGACAAGCGGTTTCCCCTCCTCGCCCGGGTCGTCGAGATCTCCAACTCGAACATCCAGATCGAGAACCGCCTGAAGTACATCTGCGACTTCCTCTCCCGGGAAAGCGGCGCCGACTGCGTCTGCATCTACCGCCGGGAGCCGCGCGGCGAGAATCTCATTCCCTGGGTTTCCTCCAGCATGGGGATCGAGGAGTGCACGATGATGGATTTCGTCGTGCGAACGGGGGAGGGAGCGTCCGGGAAGGCGGCGCAAAAGCGGGCGCCCATCTTCTTTCCCGACGTGAAGACGGACCCGCCGTCCCTGGCGGTTCCCCGGGAGCTTCGGGATTTCACGTCGATCCTGTCGGTCCCCGTGATGGACGACGTCTACCTGTACGGCGTGATGAACTTCTCCACCCTTGCGGCGGCCCGGTACTCCGGGGACGACATGGCGTTCCTGCGCGCGGTGGCCACGGAAGTGGCGGGGACGATCCGGAACAGCCGCCTGTACCTCGACGCCCGGAAGCGCGTCTCCGAGCTCATCACGCTGAACGAGATCGGGCGTGCGATCACCTCGACCTTCGACGTGAAGGACATCCTGGGGTACATCTCCAAGACCACCTCGAGGCTCCTGTCGGCGGACGGCTGCACCGTGCGGCTGGCCGCGGAGGGGCGCGGAGGGTTGCGGGTGATGGCCGACGAGGGGTACGGGAGGGCCGGTTTCCGCCGGGAGCCCCGGTCCCTCGGGAAGCAGGTGGCCCAGCGGATCTACCAGGAGAAGCGCCCCCTGCTGGTCAACGCCCCGGAGGATTCCCCCTATCATCACGGCCTGGCGGGCCACGGCGTCACGTCCTTCCTCGGCCTGCCCATCGTGTCGAAGGGGAGGTCGCTCGGGGTCTTGAGCTACTACTCCTCGTCTCCGCGGCTCCGGTTCGACATGGAGGTGGTGCACCTGATGGAGACGGTGTGCTCCCAGCTGGCGAACATGATCGAGAACGCGACCATGTTCCAGAAGGCCCAGCGGCTGGCGCACGAGAACCAGGTCAAGGTCCAGAGGATCTCCACGCTGTACGACGTCGCCCGCGCGCTGATGTCGACGGTCAAGACGGAGCGGCTGCTCCAGATCATGCTGTACGCCCTGATCTCGCCCGGGGGGCTCAATTTCAGCCGGGCGATCCTGTTCATGGTGTCCGACGACGGAGGATCCCTCGTCGGGCGGATGGCGATGGGCCCCCGGGACAAGCGGGAGGCCCGGAGGATCGAGCGGCTGCCGCGGGAGCTCCTCGGGGAGGGGGCCCCGGGTGCGGCGGGGGAGGTGATCCGGAAGCTGCTCTGGCCGGAGATCGAGGCCTTGCGGATTCCGCTGACCCGTGCGACCTGCCTGATCGCGCGTTCGGTCCTCGAGAAGCGTCCGGTCCGGACCGAGGAGGGGTGCCCCGCGGCGGACGGCGCAATTGCCGCCGCGGCCGACGGCGGATTCTGCGGCAACCATCCCGGCGCGTTCGCGGTCGTCCCCCTCGTGATCAAGGGGGAGGCGCGCGGGGCGGTCTACGTCGACAACATGTTCCAGGAGCGCGGCCTGGTCGACGAGGACATCCAGCTCCTGACGATGTTCGCCTCCAACGCGGCGCTCGCCGTGGAGAACGCCTCCCTCTACGAGTCGCTCGAGGGGGCGCTTCGCGACGTTCGCGCAACGCAGGACCGGCTGCTCCAGAGCGAGAAGCTCATGGCGCTGGGCGAGATGGCCGCCAAGATCGCCCACGAGATCAAGAACCCGCTGACCGTCATCGGCGGGTTCGCCCGGAGGATGGCGAAACCGGAAAGACGCGGGGGAGAGGCGGATTCCGCCGGGCGGTACGCGCTGATCATCCTCAAGGAAGTGCAGCGGCTGGAGCGGATCGTCCACGAGACGCTCTACTTCTCCCGCGAGGCGGTTCCCGCGCTCCGGAGCGTGGACCTGAACAGCGAGATCCGGGAGGTCCTGGCGATGTTCCGGGAGGAGCTCGAGCACGCCCGCGTGACGGCCGTGGTGGACCTGTCCCCGGAGATCCCGGTCATCTCCGTGGACCCGGACCAGATCCGGCAGGTATTATGGAACCTCGTGTCCAACGCCCTCCAGGCGATGGAGAGCACCGGCACCCTCACGATCGCCACGCGCCCCGCCCTCCCGGAGGAAGGGGTGGGCGTCGTGTTCCAGGTGGCCGACACGGGCGGCGGGATCCCCCACG
>JACRNP010000025.1 GCA_016234845.1 Deltaproteobacteria bacterium
ATTCGATCGTGCGGGGGACGACGGGCCGCAAGATCATCAAGATGATCCGGGCGGCGGGGGCGAAGGAGATCCACGTCCGCATCAGCTCGCCGCCGACCTGCTACCCGTGCTTCTACGGGCTCGACACGCCGCTGCGGCGCGACCTGATCGCCGCCACCCACACGCTGGAGGAGATCAACACGTACCTCACCTCCGACACCCTGGGGTACTTGAGCATGGAGGGGCTCCACGGCTGCGTGCCGAACGGGAACGTCTCCTACTGCGACGCCTGCTTCTCCGGGAACTATTCGATCCCGCTGGAGACGGCGGAGACCGAAGAGCAGCTTCCGCTGTTCCGGGGTTCGGTGCGGATCTGACGCCCCGGCCGCCCCGGCCAACCAATCCGAGGGGGTGATCTCCCATGCTGCAACGCTCCGCACGCGGCTCCGCCGCGTTTCCCGCCGAACTCGCCGCCGACCGGCGACGTTTCCTTTCCCTGCTGAAGGAGAAGAGCTACGAGAAGCGGAAGGTCGTCCTCTCCTCCGGCAGGGAATCCGACTTCTACATCGACTGCCGCCAGACCACGCTCGACGCGGAGGGGGCGCTGCTCACCGGCCGCCTCTTCTGCTCGATGCTCGAGACGGGGGAGCGCCCGGAGGCGGTCGGTGGAATCACGCTCGGGGCGGACCCGATCGTGACCGCGGTCTCGCTCACTTCCGTCCTGCGCGGCTGGCCGGTCCCCGCGTTCATCATCCGGAAGGAGCCGAAGAAGCACGGCACCGCGCAGTGGATCGAGGGGACGAAGAACCTCCGCCCCGGGATGCGGGTGGCGATCCTCGAGGACGTCGTCACGACCGGGGCCTCCACGCTCCGGGCGATCGAGCGGGCGGTCGGGGCCGGGCTGGTCGTGGTCCGGGTGCTGTGCCTGGTCGACCGGAACGAAGGCGGCTCCGACGCGGTCGCGAAGGAAGGGTACACGGTGGAGCCGATGTTCGTGAAGGAGGACGTGGAGAATGCGTGAGACTCCGCCGCGCGTCGCCCGCGCGCTGGCCCTTCTTTGCCTCGCGGCGGCCGCCATGGGGTGCGGCCCCCGGTCGGTCGCCCTGTACGAGAAGGTCATGGGGTCCCCCACCTACGGCCAGGTCACGGAGACCGCCACCCGCACCCGGGAGGTGCACGACGGCCTGGACACGCGGTTCATCCTCTCCGCAACGTGGCTGTCGGAGACGTGGCTCCGCGCGTTCTCGGAGGAGTACTCGAACATCTACTACCTCGATTCCTCCCGGCGGGACAAGGTGATCGGGCGTTGGCGGGACGAATCCTCGAAGCACGTCCGGTTCTTCGTGGCCCTCTACGTGCCGGAGGAGAAGGGGAACGACCTGGAGAAGCCGGAAACGACCTGGAGCCTGCGTCTGGTCCGATCCGACGAGAAGGATTTCGAGCCCGTCTACATCCGCAAGGCGTCCCTGCGGCCGGAGGAGATCTCCCGCTTCTTCCCCTACTCGGGAACGTGGTACCGGGCGTACGAGGTGGCGTTCCCGAAGGAGGCGGAGCGGGCCGACACCCCGCCGAAAGCGGGGGAGCCGCGGCTAAAGCTCGTGCTGACCGGAGTGGAGGGGAGGGCGGTCCTCTCCTGGCGGTAGTTTTTCGCGCTTCCTAGAACCGGGTCCGCCGCACCAGCGTGTCCCTCCGCCCGTGCTCGTCGTCCTGGTACGGGTAGTCGATCGTCGTGTGCAGCCCGCGGCTCTCCTTCCGCTGCAGCGCGCACCGCACGATCAGCTCCGCGACCGTGCAGATGTTGCGGAGCTCCAGAAGGTCCCCCGTCACGCGGAAGTTCCAGTAATACTCCGATATCTCCCGCTGCAGCAGCTCGATCCGGTCCAGGGCGCGCGACAGGCGCTTGTTCGACCGCACGATCCCGACGTAGTTCCACATGGTCCGGCGGATCTCGTCCCAGTTGTGGGAGACCACGACCGCCTCGTCCGGCTCCTGCGCCTTCCCCGGGTCCCACTTCGGGATGTCGATCCGCGGCCGGGGCTTCCCCACGTACGCGTCCACCGATCGGCGGACCGCGCGGTCGGAAAACACCAGCGCCTCGAGGAGGGAGTTCGACGCCAGGCGGTTCGCCCCGTGGAGGCCGGTCCCCGCGCACTCCCCGATCGCGAACAGCCGCTGGATGTCGGTCTCGCCGTGGAGGTTCGTCCGTATCCCCCCGCACTGGTAGTGCGCCGCCGGGACCACCGGCAACGGCTCCCTCGTCATGTCGATCCCGAAGGACAGGCACGTCCCGTGGATGTTCGGAAAATGTTTCCGGATGAACGCCGGCCCCTTGTGCCGGATGTCGAGGTAGACGCAATCCTCGCCGGTCCGCTTCAGTTCGGCGTCGATCGCCCGGGCGACGATGTCCCTCGGGGCGAGCTCCTTCATCGGGTGCTGCGTCTCCATGAACCTCCTGCCGGCGCGGTTGACCAGGACCGCACCCTCCCCGCGGACCGCCTCGGAGATGAGGAACGATTTCGCGTGGGGGTGATACAGGCAGGTCGGGTGGAACTGCACGAACTCCATGTTGGCGATCGTGGCTCCCGCGCGGTACGCCATGGCGATGCCGTCCCCCGTGGCGACGTCGGGATTGCTCGTGTACAGGTACACCTTTCCCGACCCGCCGGTCGACAGGACGGTGGCGTCCGCCACGAACGTGTGGATCGCCCCCGTCTTCTGGTCCAGGACGTAGGCGCCCAGGACCTCGTCGGCCCCCTGGCGGTCGAAGGAGGAGAGCCGCTGACGGGTGATCAGGTTGACCGCCGCGTGGTGCTCGAACATCCGGATCCGCCGGTTCTCCCGCGCACGGTCGAGAAGCGCCCGCTCCACCTCCCGGCCGGTCAGGTCCTTGGCGTGGAAGATCCTTCGCCGGGAGTGCCCCCCCTCGCGGTGGAGGTCGTACTCCCGCTTCCCGGTGCGGCGGGTGAACTTGACCCCCCACTCGATCAGTTCCCGGATCCGCGCCGGGGCGTCCCGTACGACGAGGTCCACCGTGTCCGGATGGCACAGCCCGGCCCCCGCCCGGTGCGTGTCCTCGATGTGGGACTCGAAGGAGTCCTCCCCGCTCCAGACGGTGGCGATACCCCCCTGGGCGTAGTTCGTGCTCGATTCGGATGCCTCTTTCTTGGTGATGACGGTGACCGTCCCATGCCTCGCCGCGCGCAGGGCGAAGCTCAAGCCCGCGATTCCGCTGCCGATTACAAGGAAACGGGACACCCTCTCCATGGGGACTCCTCTCCGCGCCGACCCCGGTGGTTTGACTTAAGGGGGGGCTTTACCTACAATAATGAATTATGGTTAATTTACGAACCTTTTTCATCCTTTCCCTTCTCCTCTGGCCGGTGTCGGCAGGGGCGGACATCTTCCGATTCGTCGACGACGAGGGGGTGATCCACTTCTCCAACACCCAGGCCGACGAGCGGTTCGAACTGTACCTGCGGGAGGGGGTGAAGGCGCAGGCCCCCCGGAAGCCGGCGGGGCTGCCCGAGGAAGACTGGATGGCGAACTACGTCGACCGGTACGCGAGGTCCCACAACCTGTCCCCGGCGCTGGTCCACGCCATCATCAAGGCCGAGTCGAACGGCCAGCGGAAGGCGGTCTCCCGGAAGGGCGCCAAGGGGGTGATGCAGCTGATGCCGTTCACTTCGAAGCGGCTGAACGTGTCGGACCCGTTCGATCCGATCGAGAACATCGAGGGCGGGGTCCGGTACATCAAGGAGCTTCTCGCCACCTTCGAAGGCGACATCACCAATACCGTCGCGGCGTACAACGCGGGCCCCGCGGCGGTCAAGAAGTACGGAGGGATTCCGCCGTACCAGGAGACGCGCCTGTACGTCCGGCGCGTCCTCGACCTGTACCGGCAGTACTCCGCGATCGAATAACAGCGTTCGAATGACCACCGATTCCCGGCTGAACCCGCCGAACATCCTGACCCTCCTGCGGATCCTCGCCATCCCGGTGGTGGTCCTCGTCCTGCTTCCGCCCGAGGGGAGGGAAATCTCGCCCGGCCGATCGGTCGCCGCCTTCCTCCTGTTCGTCGCCGCCACGATCACGGACCTCTTCGACGGCTACATCGCGCGCCGCTACGGGATGGTCACCTCCATCGGCAAGCTCATGGACCCGCTCGCCGACAAGCTCCTGGTGTGCGCCGCGATGATCATGCTCATCCCGCCGGGGAGGGTTCCCGCGTGGATGGTCCTGATCGTCGTGGCGCGGGAGATCGGCGTCACCGCGCTGCGGGGCGTCGCGTCCACGGAAGGCGTCGTCATCGCGGCGTCGAAACTGGGAAAGGCGAAGACCCTCCTCCTGAACATCGGGATGGCGCTCCTCATCCTCCACTATCCGGTATTCGGGCTTCCGATCCACGACGGGGGGATGGTGATCCTGGCCGCGGGGCTGGTCCTCACCGCGTGGTCGGGGCTGGACTACTTCTTCCGGTTCGTCGGGGAGATCTTCAAGCAGTAGCCCGCCGGATCCTGCGGCGCGCATTTCTTGACAACCGTTCGGGGGTTCGCCTAGAATCGACAATCACCGCGCGGGCGTAACTCAGCGGTAGAGTGCGACCTTGCCAAGGTCGAAGTCGCGGGTTCAAATCCCGTCGCCCGCTCCATTCGTACGGTCATGCCCCCGGCGGCGCTATGCCCCCGGGGGCGTTTCATTTTACGAGCGCTGCGTCACTCCGCGCGCTACGGAATCAGGATTGCCCCAGGTACGACGCCTTGATGCGCGGCTCGCGGATCAGCTCCTTCGACGGGCCCTCGAGGACGATCTTCCCGGTCTCGAGGACGTAGGTGTGGGAGGAGACCTTCATCGCCTGCCGTACGTTCTGCTCCACGAGCAGGACGGTCGTCCCGTCCGCGTTGATCTCCCGGATGATGGCGAAGATGTCGGCGACCACCATCGGCGCCAGGCCGAGGGTGGGCTCGTCCAGCAGGAGGAGCTTCGGGGCCGACATCAGCGCGCGGGCGATCGCCAGCATCTGCTGCTCGCCGCCCGAAAGGGATCCGCCCAGCTGCTCCCGGCGGTCCGAGAGGACCGGGAACCGCTTCATCAACCGCTCCATGTCCGCGGCGACCTTCCCGTCCGTGCGGGCGTACGCGCCCATTTCGAGATTCTCCCGAACCGTCATCCGGGCGAGGATCGCGCGCCCCTCCGGCACCAGCGCGACCCCCCGCCGCACGATCTCGTGGGGCGGCAGGCCCGCGATCTCGTCCCCGCGGAAGCGGATCGTGCCCGCCCGCGGCGAGAGCGCCCCCGCGATGGTCTTCATCAGGGTGGTCTTCCCCGCGCCGTTGGCGCCGATGATGCCGACGATCGCCCCCTCGCGGACGTCGATGGAGACCTCCCGGAGCGCGCGGATGTTCCCGTAATACGTCTCCAGCCCGCGGACCTCAAGCATCCTCCGGATCCTCCGCGGTCCCGAGGTACGCCTCGATCACCTCCGGGTCGTCCCGGATCGCCGCCGGGGGTCCCTCCGCGATCATCCGGCCGAAGTTGAACACGACGAGACGGTCGCACGCCTTCATCACGAGCGACATGTCGTGCTCGATCAGCAGGATCGTGACCCCCAGCCCCCGCACCTGCCGGATCAGCCGGAACACCTCCTGCGTCTCCGCCTCGTTCATCCCCGCCACCGGCTCGTCGAGGAGCAGCAGCCGCGGCTCCGCGGCCAGCGCCCGCGCGATCTCCAGCCGCCGCTGGTGCCCGTAGGGGAGGCTCCCCGCCTCCTGTTTCGGGTCCGTCCCGGCGAGCCCCACCAGCGAAAGCAGCTCCCGGGCCTTCTCCCGGACGCCGCGCTCCTCCTCCCGCTGTCCGCGGGTCCGCGCGACCCCGCGCCACACCCCCGCGCCCGTGCGGCAGTGGCGGCCCACCATGACGTTCTCCTCCACGCTCATCGAGGCGAAGAGGCGGATGTTCTGGAACGTCCGGCTGATGCCCATCCGGGTGAGGGCGTGGGGGGCCAGGCCGCTGATGGCGGCCCCGTCGAAGAACACGGTCCCCGCCGTCGGGGGAAAGACGGCGGTGATCACGTTGAACAGCGTCGCCTTCCCGGCGCCGTTCGGGCAGATCACGCCCAGGATCTCGCCCGTCCGCACGGAGAACGAGATATCCGAGAGGGCGGACAGCCCGCCGAACGTTTTCCCGACCCGGTCGAGGGCGAGGATCGCGCTCACGCCGCCCCCCGCCGGAAGCGCCGCAGCAGCGGGGCGTCGACGACTCCCTGCGGACGGTACGTCATCATCAGGACGAGCAGCACGCCGTAGAGGATGTACCGGTATTCGCTGATCGCGCGAAGCGCCTCGGGGACGACGGTGAGGAAGGCGGCGCCAAAGACCGGGCCGAAGATGTGCGCGCTTCCGCCAAAGACGGCGAACACGAGGATCTCCACCGCCCGGTGGTAGGTGAAGTCCCCGGGGCTCACGAACGATGTCGAGTGCGCGAACAGGGCTCCGGCGAATCCGGAGAGCAACGCCCCCTGGGAGAAGGCCAGCACCTTGTAGTACGTGATGGGGATCCCCGCCGCCGCCGCGGCGCGTTCGTCCATCCGGATGGCGGCGTACGCCCGTCCGACCCGGGAACGGGAGAGCCGCAGGAAGAAGGCGACCGTCAGGATCGTGCCGCAGAGAAGGATCAGGAACACCGTCAGGCTGATGAACTGGTTGCTTTGCAGCCCGAGCGATTCGGGGGAGAATCCCCGGTCCCTCGCCCACACGAGGATCACGCGCCCCATCTGCGGGATCGCCGCGATGCCCACCGCGCCGCCGGTCAACGATTCCCAGTTGATGAGGACGGCCCGGAGGACTTCGCCGAACCCGAGGGTGGCGATGGCAAGGTACACACCGGAAAGACGAAGCGACGGGATGCCGACCAGGATCCCCGCGATCCCCGCGAGAAGGCTCCCGGCAAGGATCCCCACGGGAATCGGAAGGTGGTGCTGGGTGGAGAGAAGGGCGGCGGTGTATGCCCCGATGCTCATGAACCCGGCGTTCCCCAGCGAGAGCTGCCCGGTGGAAAGGGTGACATAGATGCTCACGCCGAGGATGGCGTTGATCAGGACGAACGACGCTACCTGCAGGTGGTACGGGTTCAGCCACTCCATGGGTTACCGCTTCGCCTCGGCGGGAGCCTGTCCGAACAGCCCCTGCGGTTTGATGAGGAGGACGACGATGATTGCGACGAAGGCGATCGCGTCCCGGTACCCGGAGGAGCCGTAGGCGACCACGAACGTTTCGGAGAGCCCGAGGATCAAGCCCCCGGCCATGGCGCCGTAGACGCTCCCCATGCCGCCGAAGATGATGATGGCCAGCCCCTTGAGGCCCATGGAGAGCCCGATCTGGTTGTTGATGTAGCTGAACGCCATCCCCACCAGCACCCCGGCGACCCCGCCCATCGCCGAGGCGATGACGACCGTGACGGTGATCATCCGGTTCGTGTCCACCCCGAGCAGTCCCGCCGTCTCGAGGTCCTCCGCGGTGGCGCGCAACGCCTTCCCCGAGCGCGTGCGCGAAAGCCAGAGCGCGAGCCCCGCCATGAGGAGCAGTGAAATGAGCAGGATCACCCCCTGGACCAGGTAGACCGTCACGCCGCCGAGCTGGAAGGAGATTTCCGCGAACGGCGTCTCGAACAGGTGGTTCCCGGAACCGAAGATCTTGTGCGCCACGTTCTCCAGGAGGATGGAGACGCCGATCGTGCTGATGAGAGAGGCCAGGTGCGACGCCCCGGGCCGCCCGCGCAGCGGCCGCAGGGCGAGCCGCTCCAGGAGCAGGCCCATCGCCGAGGCGACGACGATGGCCCCCAGGAACGCGACGGGAAGCGGGGCGCCCGCCTTGCTCAGGATGAGCATGCCGACGAACGCCCCGAACATGAAGATCTCCCCGTGGGCCATATTGATGATGTCGAGCACGCCGAAGACGAGCGTGTAGCCGAGCGCCACGATGGCGTAGATGCTGCCCAGGGTGACGCCGTTGATCAGCTGTTCGAGGAACACGCCCGTCTCCGACGCTGCGCCCGGATCACTTGAAGATCGCGAACTTTCCGTTCTTCACGATCAGGACGCTAGGCGTCATGACCACGTCGCGGTCCGCGTCGAAGGAGAAGTTGCCGACGACCCCCTGGAAATTCCTCGTCGCGGCCAGCGCGTCGCGAAGCTTCCCCCGGTCCGCCGCTCCCGCCGTCTTCAGCGCGTTCGTCATGATGTGAAAGGCGTCGTACGCCTGCGCGGCGAACTGGTCCGGCTTCTTCCCGTACGTTTTCTCGAACTTCGCCACGAACGCCTTCACCTTCGGGTCGTTCTTTTCGCCGAACCAGGGGGTGGCGACGATCAGCCCCTCCGCCGCCTCCTTGGCGATCTCGATGACCTTCGGGGAGTTGAAGCCGTTGCCGCCGACGAACGGAACCTTCAATCCCATTTTCCGCGCCTGGGCGAGGATGACCCCCCCCTCGTTGTACAGGGCCGAGCAGAAGACCGCGTCGGGCGAAAGCGACGCGATCTTCGTCAACTGCGCCTTGTAGTCCGCCTGCCCCTTCTGGAACTCCTGTATCGTCACGATGTTCAGCTTGAGCTTCTCGGCGGTCTCCTTCATCGTGTCGAAGCCGGACTTGGTGAAGGCGTCGTCGTTCCCGTAGAGGAGGGCGACCTTCTTGAGGTTGTACTTCTTCACCGCGTGGCCGACGGCGGCCGGGATCGCCTGGGACTCGGGCATCGAGTTCCGGAAGACGAACTTCCCGATCTGCGGGATCCCTTTCGCCGTGGTGGACGTTCCCATGATCGGCACACCGCTCGCGTTGGCCTCGGGGCCCGCGGCGAACATCTCGTTGGAGAGCGTGGGGCCGATGATCGCGACGACCTTCTCCGAGTTGATGAGCTTCTGCGCCGCCGCCAGCGCCTGCTCCTGCTTCCCGGAGGAGTCCTCGATCTTCAGGTCGATCGCGACATCGCCTTTCGCGTTGACCTCGTCCCGGGCGAGCTTGATGCCGTTGGTGATCGCCTCGCCGTACGCGGCCCCCTGGCCGGTGATGTAGGAGATGACGCCGATCTTCGCCCGGATCGGCTCGGCCTTCGGTTTGGCCGCCGGTTTCGCCTTCTCCGCTCCCATGAACGCCAGGGCGAAGAGGGCGCACGTGACGGCGGCGACGGCATGCGGGTTCCGTTTCATTGGGCTCCTCCTCGAAAGAATATAAAATCATAACTCTATTCAATACTTAGGCGCCAGTCAAGGGAGCGGCCGGATTGCCGGATTCGACTATTCCCCAGATGCGCTCCGCTCGGATACAATGCAGCAACCCGTCGGCGGGACGCGGGCGGGGGAAAAGCGGATCGCGGGGTGCTCGGATGGGCGGGATCGGGAAGGGGATCGTCCTGGCGGGAGGAGCGGGGTCGCGCCTCTACCCGCTGAGCGTGGTCGCCAGCAAGCAGCTTCAGCCGGTATACGACAAGCCGATGGTGTACTACCCGATCGCCACCCTCATGACGGCCGGCATCCGGGACATCCTCGTCATCTCCACGCCGCACGACCTGCCGCGATTCCGGGAACTGCTCGGAGGCGGGAGCCGGATGGGGGTCCGGTTCCGGTACGCGGTCCAGCCCGAACCCAGGGGAATCGCCCAGGCGTTCCTCGTCGGGGAGGAGTTCATCGGAACGGACTCGGTGTGCCTCATCCTCGGCGACAACATCTTCTACGGGAAGATGGGGCTCGACCGGATCGTCGCATCGTTTTCGGGAGGCGCCCTCGTGTTCGGGTACCCGGTTCGCGATCCGCACCGGTACGGGGTCGTGGAGTTCGACGCGGAGGGGAATGCGATCGGACTGGAGGAGAAGCCTGCCCGGCCGAAGTCGAACTACGCCGTCCCCGGACTCTACCTGTACGACGGGAAGGTCGTCGAGCGTGCGAAGGGGCTCACCCCGTCGGCGCGGGGGGAGCTGGAGATCACCGACCTCAATCTCGATTACTTGCGCAGGGGGGAGCTCCGGGTGGAGAAGCTGGGGCGGGGGATCGCCTGGCTCGACACCGGGACCCACGCCAGCCTGATGGAGGCGAGCCTGTTCATCGGCACCATCGAAACGCGGCAGGGGCTGAAGATCGCGTGCCCCGAAGAGATCGCTTTCCGGAAAGGGTTCCTCACCGCCGCCGCCTTCGCCAGGGAGATCGAGGCGATCCCGAAATCGCCGTACCGGAGCTACCTCGAACAGATCCTCGCGGAGGGCGCGTGAAGGTCGTTCCCGGGGAGATCCCCGGCATCCTGCTCGTCGAGCCGAAGGTGTTCGGCGACGACCGGGGCCATTTCTTCGAAAGCTTCAACGAGCGGGCGTGGCGGGAGGCCACCGGGCTCGACGTCCGGTTCGTCCAGGACAACCAGTCCCGCTCCGTCCGGGGCGTGCTGCGGGGGCTCCATTACCAGGTCGTGAAGCCGCAGGGGAAGCTCGTGCGGGTGCTCTCCGGAGAGGTGTTCGACGTCGCGGTGGACCTGCGGCGCGGTTCGCCCACCTTCGGGAAGTGGACCGGAGCGCTGCTGTCCGGCGACAACCGGCGGCAGATGTGGATCCCGGAAGGTTTCGCCCACGGCTTCTGCGTGACATCGGAGAGCGCGGACTTCTTCTACAAGTGCACGGACTACTACCACCGCGAGGGGGAGCGGGGGATCGCCTGGAACGACCCGCTCGTCGGCATCCGGTGGCCGGTGTCCCGTCCGATCCTCTCGGACAGGGACACGCGGTATCCGTCGCTTGCCGATCTGCCGGCCGAGGACCTGCCGGAAGGCGCGTGATGCCGGATGAGGCGGCCGTGACGGCGATATCGGAGGAGAGAAAGCCCTCGTTCGTTTCCAGGTATTTCCGGGGTGTTCTTTGCGGGCTGTTCATCGTCGTCTACGTGCCGCTGATGGCGCGCGAATGGTTCGCGTTGCGGTCCGAGGGGCTCCACGACATCGAGTGGCACTCCACGGCGCTCGCGGTGCTTCTGGAACGGGATCTGGAGCAGCGTCTCGCTCTTACCGAGGTCCTGTCCCGTCTCGACGACCCCGGAAATCTGAGGGACCTGGAAAGCCACATCCGGCAGAAGATGGGGTACCTCGGTCTCCAAACCGTGAAAATCTACGAGCGGAACGGGAGCATCGTGTACCCCCCGGACTCCGGGGAGGCAAGGAAAAAGCCCAAAAAGGACGCCGGATTCGTGGCCGCGCTCGACGGAAAGGTGGTCTCCAAGGTCATTTCGCGCGACGAGCATCGGCAGGAGTACGGGCAGGAGATCCCGGCGGATCTCGCCGAAGTGTACATCCCGATCCGCGACCGGGAGGGGGCTGTCCTGTTTGTCATGGAAGCCTACTACGGGATCTCCGAGATCCTGGAGCGGAACCGGCGCCTGCTATGGCAGAACGCCCTGACGCTGGCGGCCGTCCTGGCGCTGCTGCTCGCGGCCGGCGGATACCTGTACCGGAGCCGTCAGTCGCTGGAGAGGAAGGTCGAGGTCCTCGAGTCGATCCTGCCGATCTGCATGCACTGCAAGAAGATCCACGTGAAGAGGCCCGACGGGCCGGGACGGTGGGTGCCGGTGGAAACGTTCTTCCGGCAGGAAGATCGCCTGGAGTTCAGCCACGGCGTCTGCAGCGACTGCCTGAAGACCCACTACCCGGGCATCGGCGTTTCCGGACAGGGCGGACGGAACCCCGGGGCGTGAACGTCGCACGCCTTTCCGGGGCTCTCCTCCGGTGGTTTCGAACGGCGGCCCGGCGCATGCCGTGGCGCGAAACCCGGGATCCGTACCGGATCTGGGTGTCGGAGGTCATGCTCCAGCAGACCCGGGTCGAGACGGTCATCCCGTACTACGAACGGTTCGTCTCCCGATTCCCCGACGTCGCCTCGCTTTCCCGGGCCCCCATCGACCGGGTGATGAAGGCGTGGGAGGGACTGGGGTACTACGCCCGCGCACGGAACCTCCACCGGGCATCCCGGATCGTCGTGGCGCGGTACGCGGGAGCGATCCCCCGCACCGTGGAGGAACTCGCCGCGCTTCCCGGAATCGGGCGATCGACGGCGGGCGCGATCGCCGCCATCGCGTTCGGAGCCGACGCGCCGATCCTCGACGCGAACGCCCGCCGGGTGATCGCCCGCCTGTTCGCCATCGAAGGCCCCCCCCGCGCCGCGAAGATCGAGCCGGTCCTGTGGGAGATGTCCGCACGGATCGTCGCCAAGGGGAAAGGGCGCGAGACTGCCTTGGCCGTGATGGACCTCGGCGCCACCGTCTGCCTGCCGAAGGTTCCCCGGTGCGGCGTCTGCCCCGTCGCGACTTTCTGCGCCGCCTTCCTCGCGGGAAGCCAGCACGGGATTCCCGCGCGGACCGGTCGGAGAATCGTCCCCCACCACGACGTGGTGGCCGCCCTGTTCCTGCGACCCGACGGATGCCTGTTCCTGGAGCGACGACCGCCTTCCCGCCTGCTGGGGGGGCTTTGGGCGTTCCCGTCGGGGCGGCGCGGCCCGGGCGAGACGCTCGAGCGCGCCCTTCTCCGGGCGGTGCGGGAGAAACTCCACGTCCGCGCGGTGATTCAAAGGAAGGTGGGAACGGTATCCCACTCCTACTCCCATTACCGGATCACCCTTCACGGCTACCTGTGCGAGGCGGCCGGCGGGGCGCTGCCGGCGGGGAAAGGATCGGGATGGCTCGCCCCCCCGGGGCGAGGCCGGTACGCGATGCCGCGCGCGGACGGAAAAATGGTCGAACTCGTTCGACGGGAGGGGAAACGATGAAGCTGGAAGAGGTCTTCAAACCGGGCGGCCGCGGAGTAATCGCCACGGCGTCGAAGGACGGGGCGGTGAACACCGCGGTCTACGCGGCGCCCCACGTCGTGGACGCGAACACGGTCGCGTGGGGGATGACCGACGGGAGAAGCTGGGACAACGTCCGGTCCAATCCCAACGCGGCCTACGTGTACTTCGCTCCGGGGGATGGATACCGGGGCGTTCGCCTGACCCTGTCCCTCGCGCGGACGGAGGAGTCCGGGGAGATGCTCGCGACGATCCGGGAGCGGACGGGAAAAGTCAGCCCGGGGAACCCCGAGGCGGTGAAGCACGTCGCGTACTTCCGCGTCGCCGAGGTACGCCCGCTGTTCTGATCCGGCGCCGTGCACTGCCGCCGCTCCGGCATCCCGGGATTTTCCGTCGCGATGCCGGAGCGATGGAGCGGCCGATCGCCGTTCAATACCTTGGTGCCGATCCGGCGGGCGACGGTTTCTTTTCCGTCCTGTCCGCCTTCCCCGCCTTCGCCTCCTTGTGGAGGCCCCACAATTCGCCCTTGCTGTTCTGCTTCGTGTGAACCGCGACACCCGCCGTCCCGTATTCGATCTTCTCGAACAGGTCCTTCAGGGTGCCGCCTTTCAGCGGTCCGGCGAGCTTGTCGGCGGTGATGTCCCCTTCCGCCAGCGTTCCGGAAAAGCTTCCCTCCTTGAGGGTAGGGGCCGTCCCGCCCACCGGGTAGATCCAGGTGAGAATGGCGGCGGGTGTGCCGTCATCGCCGACGGCGTGCACGTGCGCCATCGTCGCGTTATCGATCTTCTTGAGGTTCAGCTTGTAGTGGAGTGTCTTCTCGTCCTTGCTCAGCACGAAGACCGCGTCTCCGCTCGCCGACGTCTTGACCCCCGGGACGGCCCCCAGCTTGACCTTGACCTTTTCCCCGTGCATCCGGTTCGCCAACGCCGTGCCGGAGGAGACGAATGCCAGGAGCGCAACGATCCCCGATACCGTGAAAACGATCCTTCTCATGACCCGGCCCCCTTGCCGTTCCGATGTAGTTTAAAGACTTTAGATGAAAAAAGCGGTGGATCGGTTTGGCCCGGAGGAAGGAATCGCGGCGGACTGACGGCTTTGGAATGTTGGTGCCCGGGGAGAGGATCGACCGACGAGGCTTGGCCATCCAGGCCATCGCCCTTCCGGCTGGCTCGCTTCCTGCCGCGCTCCAGAGCGTCGCGCTTGTCCTCGCTATCCGCTCGGCGGAAGCTCGCGTTCGATCCTCTCGCAATGTACCATGCAACGGAAGAATTGACTGGTGCCCGGGGAGAGGATCGAACTCTCATGGCCTTGCGGCCTCGGGATTTTAAGTCCCGTGCGTCTGCCAGTTCCGCCACCCGGGCATCTTCCTTCACGTTCCGACGCAGGCCGCACGATGGGTGGGATCCCGGAGTGAAGGAAAGATGGAGGCGGCACCCGGATTCGAACCGGGGGATAAAGGATTTGCAGTCCTCTGCCTTACCACTTGGCTATGCCGCCGCAGAAGGTATTCTTTTCCGCCGCCCATCCCCCTGTCAAGCCAATCCGCTTCTGCGGTAGTATTGAGGCATCGACAGGCGCAGAGTCCGGGAGGTTTCGGGAGTGCCCACCACCGCATTCGTCACAGGAGCCGCGGGCTTCATCGGATCCCACATTTGCGAATCCCTGCTGGCGCGGGGCGCCCGGGTGTTCGGTCTCGACAACTTCGATCCGTTCTACGACCGCTCCCTGAAGGAGCGGAACCTCGCCCCGCTGTCGGAAAGCGGCCGGTTCGCGTTTTCCGAGGGCGATATCCGCGATCCGGACGCGTTGAATCGCTGGGGCCCGGGCATCCGCCCCGACGTCGTCGTCCACCTCGCCGCGAAGGCGGGCGTGCGCCCCTCCGTCGAAGATCCGGCGGGGTATGCGGACGTGAACGTCCAGGGGACGATCCGCGTGCTGGATTGGGCCCGGGAGCGGAATGTCCCGAAGGTGCTCTTCGCGTCGTCCTCCTCCGTCTACGGCGGCAACACGAAGGTCCCCTTCTCGGAAGACGACTTCGTCGACCGCCCGGTGAGCCCGTACGCCGCGACGAAGAAGGCGGGGGAGCTCCTCTGCCATTCGTACTGCCACCTGTTCGGCATGAACATCGTCGCGCTGCGGTTCTTCACGGTCTACGGTCCCCGCCAACGCCCGGAAATGGCGATCGCCAAATTCACCCGCCGGATCCTGGAGGGGAAGGGGATCGATCTGTTCGGCGACGGCTCCTCGCGCCGCGACTACACGTACATCGACGACATCGTGACGGGCGTCCTGGGGGCGATCGGCGCTCCGCCGGGGTACCGGGTCTACAACCTCGGGGAGTCCGCCACCATCTCCCTCGCCGACCTGGTGTCGCTCATCGAGAAGGCGTGCGGCCGGCCGGCCGCGCGGCGCTTCCGCCCGCCGCAGCCCGGCGACGTCCCGGTGACGTTCGCGGATATCTCCCGGGCCAGGGCGGAGATCGGATACGAACCGCGCATTCCCATCGAACGCGGCGTTTCGCTCTTTGTCGATTGGTACCGTCGTCAGGAATCCGTCGCTTAACGGGCCGGTAACGGATCCGGAAAGGGGGAAACGATGAAGGTTACGCTATCCGTGATCAAGGCGGACATCGGGTCCATCGGGGGCCACATCCGCCCCAGCGGGAGACTGCTCGAGTCGGTGCGGGAGAAGATCGCAACGGGCGGCAAGGGGCTGCTGATCGACACCCACGTCGGGTTCACCGGGGACGACGTGGCCATCCTCATGTCCCACGCCGGCGGCACCGGGAACCCGGAGGTCCACCGGCTCGCCTGGGACGCCTTCCTCGCGGGGACGAAGACGGCGAAGGAGCAGGGGCTGTACGGGGCGGGGCAGGATCTCCTGAAGGACTCCTTTTCGGGGAACGTGAAGGGGATGGGGCCCGCGGTGGCGGAGATGGAGATCGACGAGCGCCCGAACGAGCCGTTCCTGTTCTTCGCCGCGGACAAGACCGATCCCGGCGCGTACAACCTGCCGTGCTACCTGGGCTTCGCGGACCCGATGGTCTCCTCCGGGCTGATCCTCTCCCCGAAGGTGGGAAAAGGGTTCACCTTCCGCATCATGGACGTGGCCCACACGGAAGGGGACCGCGTGATCGACCTTTCCGCCCCCGAGGACCTCTACGACATCGCCGCGCTGCTGCGGGACCAGGAGCGGTTCGTGGTCGAATCGATCCGCTCGCGCGACACGGGGGAGATCGCCGCGGTGGTCAGCACCACCCGCCTCCACAACATCGCGGGAAAGTACACCGGGAAGGACGATCCGGTGATGCTCGTGCGGACCCAGGGGAGCTTTCCCGCCACGGGCGAGGTGCTCGCCCCGTTCGGCATCGGTCACTTCGTCGCCGGCTTCATGCGGGGGAGCCACCACGGGGCGCTGATGCCGGTCCAGCGGAACACCGGCACCTCGTTCTTCGACGGCCCGCCGATCGTGTCGTGCCTGGCGTTCTGCGTCCGGAACGGACGGTTCACGGAGCCGGTCGACGCCTTCGACCACCCGTACTGGGATTATGTCCGGACGAAAACCTCCGCCAAGTCCGAGGATCTGCGGCGCCAGGGATTCTTCGGGCCGGCGATGCTCCCGTACAGCGAGCTCGAATACGGCGGGATCGTGGAACGGCTGAAGGGGATGGATTCGAAATTCCGCGTGATGAAGGAAAAACAGGCGGTCGGAGGGTAGGGGGAACCGGCATGGGCGACGGGATCCGTTTTCGGTTCGATTTCTCCCTCGCGGGGGAGAGCAATCTTCCGGGCGGCGAGGGGATCTCCGCGGCCTCCTTCCGCGACGCGATGGCGCTGGTCGACCGGGCGGTCGGGTCGCTCGAGGAGAAGCACCTTCGGGGGGATATCGGTTTCCCGGATCTCCCGTTCATGGTGTCGGAGGCCCGCGCGATCGCCCGGGACGCCCGGGTGCTCAGGCAGAGGTTCAGCCACCTCCTGGTGCTGGGGATCGGCGGCTCCGCGCTGGGAACCCGTGCGGTCCACGACGCCGTCGGCGGCGGGTCGTCCCTCCGGGGACTGAAGTTGTCGGTGGCGGACAACGTGGATCCCGACGCGTTCTTCCCGCTCCTGGCATCGCATCCGATGCGGAAGACGGTCGTGGTCGCCATCAGCAAATCGGGCGGGACGGCGGAGACCAACGCCCAGCTCTCCATAGCGATCGCCGCGTTGAAGAAATCGGTCGGAAAGCGGTGGCGGGAGCACCTGATCCTGGTCACCGACCCGGTGAAAGGGGTCTTCCGCCGGATGGCCGACGCGGAAGGGGTGAAGAGCTACCCGGTCCCGCCGAACGTCGGAGGGAGGTTCTCCGTCCTCTCCGCGGTGGGCCTTCTTCCGCTGGCGGCGTCCGGTGTGCGCATCGAGCGGCTCCTGGCCGGCGCCGCGCAGATGGAGTCGGTCTTCCGCCACACCCAGGGCACCGACAACCCGGTGCGGTTCGCGTCCGCGGTCTACGCCCACTACCTGTTCCGCGCCCACAAGCCGGTCCACGTCTGGTTCACCTACGGCGAGGGGCTTTCCCGGGTCGCCGAGTGGTGGCAGCAGCTCTGGGGCGAAAGCCTCGGGAAGAAGCGCCGCGACGGGACGTCGGTGGGGCAGACGCCGTCGCGCGCCGTGGGCGTCACCGACCAGCACTCCCAGCTCCAGCTCTACCAGGACGGTCCGGCCGACAAGGTGTTCACGTTCGTCCGCTGGATGAAGGGCAGGGAGAAGGGGAAGATCCCCGGGGCGGATTTCGCCCCCGACATGTCGATGCTGGGGGGCAAGCCGTTGCGCGACCTGTTCGATGCGGAGTTCGAGGGGACGATCGGCGCGCTGTGGGGAGCCGGGCGGCCGATCGTCCGGATGGAGGTCGGCCGGCGGGACGAGGAGAACGTGGGAGCGTTCCTCCACTTCTGGGAATGGGTGACCGCCATCGTCGGGGAGTGCGCCGGCATCGACCCGTTCGACCAGCCCGGCGTCGAGGAGGGGAAGAAGATCGCCCGCGCCCTGATGGGGGAGAAGGGAGGCGAAACGGTGCGCGACGACTTCCGCCGCCGGGTCGCCGGGATCCGGAGGGCCGAGATCCGGATCGGAGAGGATCTCCCGGGCGGGAAGAAGTAGTTGGCTTCCCGGATCCGTCCCCTGCCGGACGACGTCGTCAACCGGATCGCGGCGGGCGAGGTGGTCGAGCGCCCGGCGTCGGTCCTCAAGGAGCTGCTGGAGAACGCGGTGGACTCGGGCGCGGGGGCCGTGGACGCGCAGGTCTCCGGTCCGTTCCCGTTCACGCTGCGCGTCACCGACGACGGGTGCGGGATGACGCGCGAGGAGGCCGAGCTCTCCGTCCTCCGCCACACCACCAGCAAGATCGCGTCCGCGGACGACCTCGACCGGATCGGAAGCTTCGGGTTCCGCGGAGAGGCGCTTCCCTCGATCGTCTCGGTCGCCCGAATCGATCTCGTCTCCCGGCCGTCGGGGCAGGAGTCGGCGACCGAGCTCGTCGCGGAGGGAGGAGTCGTCCGCTCCGTCCGCGAGGCGGGGGCGCCTCGCGGGACCACGGTCACGGTCTCCTCCCTCTTCGGGAACGTCCCCGCGCGGAAGAAATTCCTGAAAAGCGAACGGACCGAGCTGGATCACCTCCGGGACGTTTTCCACGGAGTGGCGATACCGGGCGAGGGGATATCCTTCCGGTTCGCGGACCCGAGGGGGGAGTTCGCCTACGAGAGCCGGGAATCGGCGGTCGACCGCGCCAGGCGGCACGCCGGGGACGACGGGCGGTACCTTGTACCGATCGACCAGTCGTCCGCGTTCTTCCGCGTCTTCGGCTGGGCCGGGCTCCCGCAGATCGCGCGGGCGGGGGCGTCGGGGATGTGGTTCTTCGTCAACGGCAGGAGGTTCCGCGACCGCGGCCTCCACGCCGCGGTGCGCGAGGCGTACCGCGGGATCCTTCCGCCCGACCGTCTCCCCGTGGCGTACCTGTTCGTCACGTGCGCCCCGTCGGAGGCGGACGTGAACGTCCACCCCGCCAAGACCGAAGTCCGTTTCCGGTACCCTCGCGACCTGAACGAGCTGGTCCGGCACGCGATCGGGAAGGCGCTGGGGGATTCTCCGGCCGGCCCGTCCTTCCGCGCTCCAACGTGGACGGACATCTCCCCGGATATCGTCACCGGCGGTCGCGCTCCGTTTCGCACCGCTCCGTCGGAACCCGGATCCGGGGCGCCGGCACCGTTGCCGTTCGCGTCCCGAGAGCCGGCCGCGTCCGGGGTGGGGTTCTTCTCCTCCCTTGCCCCCGTGGGGCAGCTCCTCGGGACGTTCCTCGTGTGCGAAGGGGCGGGGGAGATGGTGCTGATCGACCAGCACGCCGCCGACGAGCGGATCGTCTTCTCGCGCCTGAAGGACCGGTACCTGGGCCGGAGCGCCCCGACCCAGCGGTGGCTTCACCCAGAGGAGGTCGAGCTCCCCGGGGTCCTGGCCGACGAGCGGTCCGCGGTGGAACGGTTCCTGACCCGCACGGGGTTCACGTTCGAGTCCCGCGGGGTCGGGCGGATCCTGCTCACCGGCGGACCGGCCGCCCTGTCCGGCTTCGACGCCAGGCGCTGGTGGGACGATTTCCTCGAGGCGATCCGCGTGCAGGAGACGGTCCCGAAAGACATCCTCGACGCGGACCGGGAGCTGTGGCGGATGGCGTGCCACTCCTCCGTCCGCGGGGGCGACCGCGTCACACCGGACCGCGCCCGCCTCCTGCTGGCCGAACTCGACGACGCGGTGGCCGCCCACAGCTGCCCGCACGGGCGTCCCGTATGGTTTCGCCTGACCCGCGCCCAGCTCGACGCGATGTTCCGCCGCTCGGGATGATGTCCCCGAAGATCGTCGTACTTACGGGCCCGACCGCCTCGGGGAAGTCCGCCCTCGCCCTGTCCCTCGCGAGAAACCTCCCCCTCGAGGTCGTGAACGCCGACTCCATGCAGGTGTACCGCCACATGGACATCGGCACGGCCAAACCGTCCGAATCCGAACGGGCCTGGATCCCCCACCACCTGATCGACGTGGCCGACCCCGACGAACCGTACAACGCGGGAAGGTACGTCTCCGACGCGGAACGAGCGGTCGCGGACATCGTCGCGCGCGGGAAGGTCCCGCTGGTTGTCGGCGGTACAGGGATGTACATCCGGGCGCTCCTGCGAGGGCTCGACCCGCTCCCGGCGGACCCGGAAGTGAGGCGGCTCCTCGGCTGCCGTTGGGTCGAGGAGGGAGCCGCCGCCTTGCACGCCGAGCTCGCCCGGATCGACCCGGAAACCGCCGCGAAGGTGCACCCGTCCGACCGGGTCCGCGTGGTCCGCGCGCTCGAGATCGCCGCGTTGGCGGGCGTCCCCGCGAGCCGGGTTCGCGGACGATGGGGCGCAGCCCGGGTGAGGTACCGCACCCTCTTCCTCGCCCTGTGGCCCGAACGGGAGGCCCTGTACGCCCGGATCGCCGCCCGAACGGAGGGAATGTTCCGGGGAGGGTTGCTGAGCGAGGTTCAGGATCTGCTCGGCAGGGGGTACGGGAGGGATCTCAAGCCGATGGGAGGGCTCGGGTATCGGCAGGCCGTCCGCCACCTGCTGGACCGGCTCCCCCTCCCCGACGCGATCGAGTCGACCCGGCGGGAGACGTGCCGCTACGCAAAACGCCAGTTCACCTGGCTCTCCTCCGAGCCGGAACAGGTCCGTCTCTCCCCGGATCGGGCGCTGCGCGATGCCGGAAAATCGGTCAAATTGTTCTTGTCTGAACCATAATTCCGCTTAAAATAAAGGTTTACGCCACAATAGGGGGCACCCGATGATCCTGCAGTATCTGGATTTCGAGCGGCCGATCGTGGACCTGGAGAACCGGCTCGAGCAGCTGAAACGGCTCGACGACGGGACCGACAAGAGCATCCGGGAAGAGGCCGGGAAGCTGGAGCGGAAGATCGGCAAGATCCGCAAGGAGATCTTCTCCAACCTGACCCGCTGGCAGGTCACGCAGCTGGCGCGGCACCCGAACCGGCCGTACATGCTCGACTACATCAACCTGATCTTCAAGAATTTCCTCGAGGTGCACGGAGACCGGGCGTTCCGGGACGACCCGCCGGTGGTGTGCGGCTTCGCGGAGCTCGAGGGGCAGAGGGTCCTCCTCATCGGGCAGCAGAAAGGGCGAAACACCACCGAGAAGATCCAGCGGAACTTCGGGATGGCGAACCCCGAGGGGTACCGGAAGGCGCTCCGCGTGATGAAGATGGCCGAGAAGTTCTCCCTCCCCGTCATCACCTTCATCGACACCCCCGGGGCGTTTCCCGGCATCGGCGCGGAGGAGCGGGGGCAGTCGGAGGCGATCGCCCGCAATCTCCTGGAGATGGCGCACCTGAAAACCCCCATCGTGGTGGCGGTCATCGGGGAAGGGGGCAGCGGCGGGGCGCTGGCCCTGGGCGTGGGCGACGAGATCCTGATGATGGAGTACTCCGTCTACTCGGTCATCTCCCCGGAGGGGTGCGCGTCGATCCTGTGGCGCGACACGGCGAAGGCGGAGGTGGCGGCCGAGATGATGAAGATCACCGCCCCCGACCTCAAGAAGTTCGGGGTCGTGGACCGGATCATCCCGGAGCCGCTCGGCGGGGCGCACCGGGACCACAAGGCGGCGGCCGACGCGCTGAAGGCCGCCCTGGTCGAGTCGCTGACGCCGCTCCTGTCGATGCCGACGGCGAAGCTCCTCGACCGGAGATACCGGAAGTTCCGGGAGATGGGCGCGATGAAGAGGAAGGCGGGGGCCGCCTGAGTGACGGCGGATCGCCTGAAGGAGCTCCGCGGCCGGATCGACGCCATCGACGACCGGATCCTCGCCCTCCTGAACGAACGGGCGGCGACCGCCCTCGAGGTCGGCCGGATCAAGACGGAGCG
The DNA here is from genome assembly GCA_016234845.1 of Deltaproteobacteria bacterium. Lineage (NCBI taxonomy): Bacteria > Pseudomonadati > Myxococcota > Myxococcia > Deltaproteobacteria bacterium. Next base: position 21,702 of record JACRNP010000025.1, read on the forward strand.
CAACCTCAAGTTCTACGTTCCCGAGCGCGAGGTGGAGATCCTTCGCCGCCTCATGGAGAAAAACCCGGGCCCGTTCCCCAACGAGGGGTTGAAGGCGATCTACCGGGAGATCATCTCCGCCTCCCTGTCGCTGGAGAAGCCGCTCTCCGTCGCGTTCCTCGGCCCCCGCGCCACCTTCACGCACCTCGCGTGCCTGAAGCACTTCGGC